>QMZZ01000011.1 GCA_003663445.1 Candidatus Aenigmatarchaeota archaeon
AAAGACGATAGCCGAGGCAGAAGGGATAGCCCTTGCTCTCTGTCCGCTCGAGGATATCGAAAGGGTGAAAGAGGGATTGAGAGGGCTTTAGATCTTCTTGAGCTCGCACCTTATCTCTGGCTCCAGGGTGACCAGGCCGTATCTTCCTTCGTATACTGGGCCGGGATTGAATATAACAGTGTTATTGAGGGTGTCCTGCCCGAACGCTTCATGAATATGTGCTGATATTACCAGAACCGGCTGAACCCTTTCTATAAAATCCCTTATAAGCTTGGAACCCACGTGCTGACCCGATATCGTTCTGTCCATTTGGGTGTTGTATGGGGGGTTGTGGGTAAGGAATATGAGCTTTCCCCTTTTCTGCTCCTCTATTAGCCTAAGAGCATCCTGTGTCTCTTCATCCGTTGGCTCGAATTTTGTGTGGAAGGGTGTGACAGCCCCACCCCATCCAGCTATCTGGTATCCCTTCAGCTGCTTGAGTTTTCCGTGACAGTTAACATCGAAATCGTCGAGAAGGTCTAAAAGTTCATAGGGATCGTGATTTCCCGGAACCGCAAAAAGCGGTTTCTTAAGTGTTAGCAAACGCTGGAGCACCATATTCCCAACATCCATCTGTGTAAATTCAGGTGGGACAGAAAACATATCCGTGAAATCACCCGGACATATCACAGCATCAAAATCCTCATCTTTAACTGCATCTATAATCCTATCAAGCTCCTGCCATTGCCCATGGATATCTGCAAGGACTAATAAGCGCATAATATTTTTTGGGATAGGTAATTTAAACCCCATCCCCTTTATTTCCTCTGGAATTTCTTTTCTTTTTATGGATTTTTATAACATTGTTATATTTTTATAGCCAGCCTGTATAAGCTCCACTCGAAATTTAGGTGTGTGGGTGTAACCTAAAGCTAATATCACCGATGTTTTCCGGTATAACAATGTTATATAAAACTTATTTAAACCTCGATTTCATATAGAATTGCATGCAAAAATCCCTGAAAGAACTTTTCAAAACCTATATAGAATCCAAGACCCCTATTTTTAAGGACCGTTCGGTTCTTTCCCATGATTACATCCCGGACATAACCCTTCATCGAGACGAGCAGATAAACCAGCTTGCCTCAATCCTGGCTCCCGCCTTAAAAGGAGAGAAGGTTTCCAACATCTTTATCTATGGCTCAACAGGAACAGGAAAGACCCTGATCACCCGCTATGTGACATCAGAACTCCAGGAAATGGGCGGGGTGAGGGTTATTTATGTGAATTGTAAAATGAAAAGGGTTTCTGATACAGAGTACCGTCTCTTAGCAGAGCTTATAAGGGCCTTTGGCCACGAAATCCCAGCAACCGGCCTTCCAACAGAGGAGGTATACAAAACGTTCTATGCATGTCTGAAAAGGGAAAGGAAGTACATAATCCTGGTCCTGGATGAGATAGACGCTTTGGTAAAGAAGATTGGGGATGAGATGCTTTACAATTTCGTCAGGTTGGGCCAGGACCTACCAGATGTCAGGATAGCCTTGATAGGGATCTCGAACGATGTCGGGTTCATCGAGAGCCTTGACCCCAGGGTCAGGTCATCTCTATCCGAGGAAGAGATAATTTTCCCTCCATATAATGCAGGACAGCTTCAGGACATCCTAAAGCAAAGGGCTGAGAAGGCATTCATCCCAGGGGTGATTCAAGAAGGGGTTTTGGCGAAATGCGCTGCCCTGGCTGCACAGGAACACGGAGATGCGAGAAGGGCTATAGATCTCTTAAGGATAGCCGGGGAGCTTGCTGAAAGAGAGGGATCGACCAAGATAACCCTTCAGCATCTGGACAGGGCAGAGGATAAGCTCGATCTTGACCGTTATACAGAACTGGTCAGGACACTTCCGAAGCAATCAAAAGCGGTCCTTGCAGCCATAATAAGGCTCGAGGAAAGGGGGAGGGAGATCCAGACAGGGGATGTTTTCAGCTACTATGAAAGGATATGCAAGGCGAACGGCCTGAAAGTCCTGACGAACCGAAGGGTTTCTGATCTTCTTGCAGAGCTTGATATGCAGGGCCTGATAACAACCCATCTTGTCTCAAAGGGAAGGTATGGAAGATCAAGGGAAATTAGGATAAGGATATCAAAACCGATCCTGGAAAGGATCAAAGCAATCCTGAAAGCGAACTTCACATCCCTATGAAAGAACTGATAAAACAGGCCCTGGATTCCGGGATCCTTCTATCCCCCAGGATCTTAAGGCATGAAAGGCTCAGGGAGCTCATCCAGGCAGCAAGGGAAAGCGGAGAGTTCTATCTCGATATAACCCAGTCAAAGCTTGAAATCATAAAACCGAAAAAACCGGAAAGCGTGAAAGCGTCCGAGATTATAGACTTCTATCAGCAGCTCTATCGCGAGCTTGCTCTGATCCTTTCTAAAAAGGTGCAGGCAGTTTCGATAAACAAAATATCCGGCGAATGTTGGATAATCGGGATGGTAAGGGAGAAGACAGAGAACGGTTTCCTGCTTGAAGATCTAACAGGTCAGATCGAGGTTATATCAAGGGTGCTTCCAGAAGAGGATGATGTGGTCGCTGTAAGGGGTTATGGAAGGGAAGGGAGGTTTTTCGCAAAGGAAATTCTCTGGCCAGATATACCCCTTGATCACAAGCCGTCAAAAGCAGGGATAAAGGCGGTTTTCAAGCCGGATGAGATAATCCTGGGTGAAAGAAAGATAAAGCCAGAAGCCCCGCTTTTGGTGAAAATAAACGGTTTCAGGATCCTGGTAATCGAAAGCCAAGACCCTGTTAGGGTTTTGAAAAGGAGGCATTTCTTCGAAAGGGGATCAAGCCCTGACAGCTTCTATCTCTTGAAGGAAATTCCAGACATCCTTTACGTCCCTGAGGAAAGGCAGGGATTTGAGCTCTATAAGGGGGTCCTAATCTTACATGGAAAATGGAAATGCGATCTTGCTACATTAACCCCAACCCCCCTAGAATTATAGGCAGCATCAGGACAGCCATCCCATGAGATCTTCTAAGTCCCCATTTAATAGGCAAAAGCCCGATAGCCGTTCCTGTTATTAAAACAAGAAGACCATAAGGGCCGGTTAGAAGAGCGGTCAGCAAAACCAGAAAAACCAAAACAATCAGAACAACTTTCCTATAGCTTATCCTGGAAAGGAATTTTGAAAAACCGCTTGCGATCCTAAGGGTCAAGATTGCAGAAATCCCTGAGACAAAAAGCGAACAGAAGATAAGGATCAATACCAGTCTGAAATCGACCCAAACAAGCTTTTCGATAATTACAGCAACACCCGATCTCGGCCTTGAAATCAGATATAGGGCCAAAACAGAAATAAGGCTTGCCACAGTATTCACACCACCCAGAGAGACCAGAAAAGACCTTAGGTCTTTTTTCCCAAACTCGTGAACCAAAACAGCTGCCTGAGACGCACCCAGCCCAGGCAAGACACCCATCACCAGGCCAGCAAGCCATCCCCTTCCAACAGCACCCCACGGCTTTTCAGCTCGATTCCAATCCTGACTTTGCTCAGGCAGGCTTGTGCGGCCCTTTAAAGAAAGCAGCAGGGTGGGGAGACCGAAAAGCCCTGTAAAAACAGGGAAGAAAAGGAGAGTCAAGGGGAGGACGGGCTTGGAAAGCAGGATAAAACCGAAGCATCCTGCCAAAAGAAAAGCCGTGCATGCCCTCAATTTTCTCTTTTCCGATAGGATCATAAAGATGGCTACACCAAGGAGCAAAAGCCATATCCACGGTTTTATTCCAGAATAAAGGGCAGGGAGGAGGAAAAGCAACAAGGGAAAGAGCAGGGAGGTCAGGACCACAACCCCTAACCCACCCACAACCGTCAGATAAACGGCTTCCATCCCCCTCCCTTCAAGAAGGAAGCGATGACCTGGAAGCACCGAAAGGGCCGTTGTGTCCTCAGGTGCTCCAAGAAAGATCGAGGGAATAAAGCTTAAGAAGGTATGGGTCAGGGCGCAGGAGAAGATGAAGAGGGAAAACCCCAGAGGATCGAAGGGAAGAAGGGAGGAAAAGGAAAGGAGGAAAACCGCCAGGGTATTGGGATGGATCCCTGGGACAAGACCGGTCAAGCACCCGGCAAGGATACCCAGAAAAACCTCAATCATACCTTTTCATGATAATTTCGAGCTCTCCTTTATAGCTTTCGACTACCCCCTGGATGCAGGCAGGACCAGGCCTTATTCCATTCAAACCAAAAGCAACAACCCTGATCTTGCCTGTCCCATCCCTGAGCTCACCGAACCAGTTTTCACCGCTATATCTACCTGATAGGTTACCGCATACCTTCACCCACACACCCACCATTTCATCCTTGATTTCACCCACCTTCACGGCATTTTCATAGCCCCAACCAACCAGGAGCATACCTAAAATCCCTATCCCTGCCACCACCAGGCAGAGGAGCTCAAACCTGTCCATGTTAAGTAACCCGAGGGAACACCCCCTTATTTCCACTGGAGATCCCCGACGGATATCGAAATGAAGTTTATGTTAACCTTATTTCCTTCACACCATTGGAGAAAGCAAGCTCCCCACCACATTCGCATCTACCTATAAGAGGGGGTCTAGGCCACCACCTCGAGCAGGTCAGGCAGATAAACCCGTCTGGTTTCTGGCCATTAAGGATATCCATAAGTCCTGCCTGCCTACCGTTTCCGAGCAGCTCGGACTTAGAAACTCCCAAAGCACTAAAAAGCCTTTCTAATGGCGGAAGGAGCTGGTTTTCTATATAGTACTGGGGGTCTATCGGTATCCTTTTTTCCTCAACCCATGCCGGGTCCTCGGCCCTTTTAGACACATTCTGGGTTCCCTTCACGATCACGTATCCAACCCTGTCACCTATCCCTGGTGCCTCCCCACCCCTTTTCTGGATCTTCTTTATGACCTCTATATGAGGCTGGATCCCTGCATAACTTTTAGGTGATTTCGTGACGGTCTTGGTAATTATGAGGTCAGATATCGCTATCTCACCCTTCAGAAGCTTTTCAGCAACCTCCTTGAAGCACGAAACAGCCTGCTTTATATCATTCTTCTTGAACAGTATCTCCAAAACCGACTTTAAGGTCTTTTCTACAAGGGGGCACCAATCCCGTCTGACCGTCTCGATTCCCTTGGTTTCTATCTTCTCTTCCCATCCATCCCCCTTCGGAACTACAGCCAACCCGGCATATCTTTTCTTGGTCAAGGGCAGGAACCTGATGAAAACCTTTTCGAATTCGAGTTCTATACCCTTTGGCAATCTCTGCGTTAGCTCCTTTGCAACCCTTTCCCCGATCTCGAATATCCGCTTAAGGTCCTTTTCTGGTATCTCAACGAAAAGCGAATCGGTATCGCCATAGATCACCCTGAAACCGTAAAGCTCTTCAACCTTCTTCTTTGATTTAAGGATAATATCCCTTCCGCAGGAAGTTATGGCGTTTGCGATTTCGAGATTGAAAAGCCTGGACCTCGAATATCCGAAATATCCGTAAAAGGCATTGGCGAGTATCTTTAGGGCCCATTGCTTGGCATCCAAAACGCGCCTTTTCTCTTCATTTTCCTCTGCCTTCAGCTTCTTCTTCACTTCCTGTCTCTCCTTCATCAATCTTTCTACAATTTTTGGTATTATACCCTCTCTTTTTTCAGGAGAGAGGAATCTTGCACCGGATGGGGTCTCGATCTCTCCGTTGGGATCAAGGGTCGTTGGGCAGATGTTGAATGCCTTTATGATGGAGGGGTACATTGATTTGAAATCGAAAACAGCAACATTGGTATGAAGCCCTTTCACAGGCTCCAGGACCTCTCCTCCTTCCAGCCCCTCTGTTCTGTATTCACCCTCGGGCTTGCAGGGAAGCACATAACCCCTTTTATTGAATTCCCTGAGCAGGAAGTTTTCTATCCTCTGACTCTCCCCGCCCTCAAGCGCATCTTGGAGCAGGATGCCCGAAACCCTTGAAAGGGCTATATACTTTCCTAAGAGGTCGAGTTTTTCGAGAAGCTTCAGTGCAAGAATCGAGTCAAACCTCGAGTACTCAACCAGCCTGGAAAACCTTTCATCATCCCCCCGCCAGTATTCCCTTATCTTTTTTAACCTCAAAATCTCCTTTTTCCCCTCCCCGAGCAGGGTTTTGCCAACGAAATCGAGATCGTATCTCTGAAGGAGGAAATCCTTTTTCACTATCTCATAGGTATCCGCAACGATCCTGCCAGGAAGGGTTATCCTGTACCTAGTCCCGACCTTTCTGGCAGTTGCAGGCTTCTGATCGCATCTGCCGAAATATGCTTTAATCCCGTACTTTGCCATCCTGTCAAGCAGGTACGGAAGGTCGAAGTTGTTGCAGTTATACCCTGTCAGGATATCCGGATCGAAATCTCTTAGGATTTTCAGGAAGGTTTCGAGCATTACCTTTTCATCCCGGCAAAACTCAACACCCCTTCCCTGCCTTGTTGAAAGGACCAGAGCCGTCTTTCCCTGGAATGGCGGGGAGAAGGCCATGGATATCAGGATAACCGGATCCTTTTTCGGATCTGGCACATTTCCTGTCTCGGAAATACACTCTATATCGAAGGCGAGCTTCTTCAGCTCAACATTCTCATCAATCTCTACCGGCACCAGCTTTTTCGCTTTTATACAGCTGAGAGGCACGATTTTTGTCTGGACAGGGTCTCCAGAAACCTCGACCCAGCCAAAGCCGGAAAGCCCTAGATCCGCCATAAACCTGTATTTGAAAAGGATATCAGCCTCGTAACTTTTTATGCCCTCCTGCCTGAGCTTCTCCCTCCAAACAGGTGTATCTGCCGGATTCTTTAGGGTTATCCTGTAGAGCCGTTTCTTCCCCTCTCCCACAACCCCCTTTTCGCAGGGCTCAGCCCTCAGCTCCTTTTCATATCTCCCAAGACCCTCGGCATAGAAATAAGGCAGAAAGCCGTGATAGAAGATGCAGACAGCTTTTCCGTCCTTGCTTTTCCCAAAGATCCTCAAAACAGGCCCATCATCGGTCGTTATATAATCTATGTCCAGGATCTGAACATGCATACCTATTTTATAAGAAGCTAAAATAAAAATCAAAAATGAAATTCGATCTGAAAGCCATCCAAAGACTCAGCCGTCAGCTCGGTATAAATGCGCAGGAGATAGATGCGAAGGAGGTCATAATCAAAAGACCAGAGGGCGACCTGATCATAAAGGAGCCGAAGGTCACCCGGTTACTCTTTGGAGGGGAAGAAATCTGGCAGGTTTCAGGGAAGGCAGAAGATGCCTTGGCAGAAGAAGACATCCGGCTTGTGATGGAAAAGGCAGGGGTGGATAGGGAAAAAGCCATTCAAGCCCTTAAGCAGCACAGGGATATAGCCAAAGCAATACTCTCACTTAAAAAGGGACCTTAGCTTTTCATCCAGCCCGCTCACCTTCACCCTTATCTGAGACTGATCATCGCGATTTCTTATCGTTACCGTATCATCTTTTAATGTTTGATGGTCGATGGTGATGCAGAAGGGTGTCCCTATCTCATCCTGCCTATAGTAAAGCCGTCCTATAAACCCCTCATCGTACACAGCAAGCCATCCCTGCTTTTTAAGCTCCATCCAGACTTCTCTTGCCCTTTCGGGAAGGCCGTCCCGCGAAACCAAAGGGAAAACGGCAAGCTGATAAGGAGCCAGGTTTGGAGGGAAGCTGAAGAAAACCCTTTTCCCGTCTTGCTTAAGACACGATTCCATCAAACAAAAAAGCGGTCTGTCTATCCCAAATGCCACCTCTATCACATGCGGCACGACCTTTTTGCCCTGGAAATCGACCCTAAAATCGTGACCTGAAAGTTCCATATGCCTCTTGAGATCATAATCACCCCTGTCCGAAATCCCGACAAGCTCGATCCTGCCGAAAATCTCAGAGATGAACTCTATATCCCAGGTATCCGAAGAATAGAATGCCCTTTCTCCATCCTCATGCTGTCTCGCCACCAGCCTTCCCCTGTCGATACCCATCCTTTCGAATATCTCGATGCATTTCGCTATCCAATAAGCGATCCATTCCGATGTAAGCTTTTTCAGCCCCCTAACCTCAATCTCCTTCTCTCCCTTTCCCTTGGGTTTGCATCTTATCTTCCTTTCAGCAACCTCCTTGAATCCAGGATGCCGGTTTTTCATTTCAGGAAGAAGGAAAAACTGGGCTTCGGCCTGGGAAAACTCCCTCAGCCTTATTATGGCCTTTCTCGGAGAAATCTCATTCCTGAACGACTTCCCGAACTGAACAACACCGAACGGCAGGGTTTTTCTGGCAAGCTCCCATAATCGCTTGAATGGCATATACGTTACCTGAGCGGTTTCTGGTCTCAAAACCCCGGCCACCTTTCGTTTTCCCGGCCCTATCTCAGTCCTGAACATGAGATTGTAGTCATAAACCGAGCCGAGCTTCCCTCCGCATTTCGGACACTTTATACCAGCCCTTTCTATCGCTTTCTGCAACTCACCCAGGCTCATCCCCTCTGTCTTTTCTCCGGTTTTCTCTTCCAGTAGGTGATCAGCCCTGTAAGCCTCCCCGCATTTCTGACACTCTATCGTAAAATCGGTGAAGAATTCCATATGCCCTGATGCGACCCACGGGTCCTGTGGGGTTAGGACAGGGCCCTCAAAGAGCATGCACCCCTCATCCATAAGGGCTTTCCTGAGGAAATCCTCCACCCTCAGCTTCAGCAAGGCTCCGACAGGACCGTACTCCCAGAAACCTGAACAGCCCTGATAGATCTCGAATGCAGGCCAGAAGAATCCCCTCCTTCTTGCTATCTCAAGCAAGTCCGGCATTTTTTATGAAATCCCCGTCTATCCTGAATTTCCCTAGGCTGCTTCCTCTCTCAAGAACCCGATCGAGAAGGTGCTCTGGAAAAACAAAGCCATAGCTTTCCAGCAGGTATTGCTCTAATCTGGGAAGCTCTATCCTTTTTCTTTCCTTAAGAACCTCTAGGATGAGATTTATCCCGTCCTCTATCGCATTCCAGGGATAGATGAGCCATGTCCAGGGAAGCTTCTCGACCCAGAAATCCGGCCATAGTTTCCTGGGGGTTGTGTCGAAGATGTGCAGGACAGCTGTTCTGATCTCCTCTGGCTTAAAGCCGGAAACCCACTCCATTGCTACCTTTAACGATTGGCCTGTATCGGCACAGTCATCTAGGATAAGCACCCTCTTTCCCTCAACATCCAGCGGCGTTTTGTATCTCAGGTTTGCCTTTGCATCCTTTTTTGCCGTAAAACCCCAATGCTCTACCTTTAGACTCATGAGATCCC
>QMZZ01000012.1 GCA_003663445.1 Candidatus Aenigmatarchaeota archaeon
GCTTGTGCCCTCTTTGTAGCACCAAGTCCGGAGAAGCGGAAGCTGATAAAGCTGAAAATATGGCGAGAAGCTTTTCTTTTTTATTTACCTTTTTCTTCAGGTTCTTTTCAGCCTTCGGTGGGTGGGCTAGCCTGCCTTTCACGGCCTGGGGGACGAACCTGGCTGTCCATTCGAGCAATCCCTGGTGATGGATCCTTTTCATTCTTGCCATCTCACGGTTCATCATCGTCCAGCGATAATGCCTCCTGCCGTGGTAATGGGCTGATGTTCTTTTTCCAGCCAGAGGATCCCTGCCATAGGGTTGCCTGGAAGATAGCAGTTCTGCCCTGACAGCTTTCCTGATAACATCGTCCCTCGGTTCCAGCTGAAAGAGGCGAGATATGTCTATCTTTTTCAGCTCCTTCCCTGCTAAGGAGTAGACAGGGACTTTCATACTCCTTAATATATTTATAAGAATTTAAATAATAGATATCGATTTTAAAACATGGCGAAAGAGAGACCGAAGCAGATAATAAGGCTTGCGGAAACGGACCTGGATGGAGGGAAAGAGGTAGTCAGGGCTATCCAGAAAGTGAAGGGTGTTTCTTTCATGTTTGCCAATGCGGTTGTTCAGGCAGGAGGTTTTCTGGGAAAGAGGCTTTCAGAGCTCAAGGAAGAAGAGCTGAAAAAGCTTGAGGACATTATATACCATCCGGAAAAGTACGGGATACCTGAATGGCTTCTCAACAGGAGAAGGGATCCCAGAACAGGAAAAACCTTCCACTTAATCGGTTCCCAGCTCGAAATAACGCAGAAATTCGATATAAACGAGCTTAAGAAGATGAAGTGTTATCGGGGTATAAGGCATTCCCTCGGTCTGCCAGTAAGGGGGCAGAGGACAAGATCGTCCTTCAGGAAGGGTAAAACCGTGGGTGTGGTCAGGAAGAAGCAGCAACCAGGGAGGTCGAAGTAAATGCTGAGGTATGCTTATAAGCCGAAATCGAGCAGGAATGCAAAAGCATACGGATACGGGTTAAGGATCTCGAGAAAGCATTCCCAGGAGATTTGCAGGAAGCTGAGGGGGATGAGGCTCGATAAGGCGAAAAAGTTCCTGGAAGACCTCCTGGAAAAAAGGGTTTCCCTTAACGGAAAATACTATACTAAAGCTGCCGGAGAGATCCTGAAACTGCTTAAATCGGCTGAGAAAAATGCGGAAGCCAAGGGGCTTGAATTAGAAAAGCTTTTTGTCCATCTTAGCGCTCATAGGGGCTGGACTTTCAGGAGACCGAGAAGGTTCAAGCTTAGGGGACAAACCCAAAGGATAACGCATATCCAGGTAGTGCTTGAAGAGAGGTGATATGGGGGTGAAAGACTTCTTCGTCAATCAGGGTGTGAAGGAACTCGAGATAGAGAAATTTATTAGGGAAAACTTCCCTGTTGGGGATTATTCCAAAACCGAGCTTCAGAGGACACCTCTCGGTATGAGAATTATTATATGGACGAACAAACCCGGAAGGATAATCGGAAGGGGTGGGAAGACGATAAACGAGATAACAGAAGCCCTGAAGCAGAGATTCGGTCTTGAGAACCCGCAGGTCGATGTGAAGCTCGTGGAGAACCCTGATCTGGATGCAAAGATAATGGCAAAACAGATCGCAACGGCAATCGAGAGAGGGTTTAACTATAAGCGGATAGGTAACCTTGCCCTTAGAAGGATCATGGAAGCAGGGGCTGTTGGAGCTGAAATAGTGATATCCGGAAAGCTCGGAGGGGCTAAGGCAATGACGGCAAAGTTCAGGGAAGGTCATCTCGAGATTTGTGGTGAGCCGAGGAAGAGGCTTGTGGACGAGGCGTTCGAGGAGGCTGAAACGAAGCCCGGGAAGATAGGGGTAAGGGTGAGGATTATGTGCGAGTATGAGGATGTGACAGGGAGGAGGCTGAAACCGAAAGAGCTTAGGGAAAGGGAGGAGAAATGGTTGATAGAGGAGGCAGAAAAGGTGGAAAAGGCGGAAGAGGAGGAAATTTAAATTTAAATTCCTATTTTTAATATAAATCCATGGCTGTCTTAAGGTTCAAGGACCTGAAAAAGATGGGACCGAAGGAGCTCGATGAGAAGCTAAGAGAGCTCAGGCTGGAGCTTGCAAAGGAAAGGGGGAATATCGCAATAGGGGCTTCTGTTTCTTCTCCTGGAAAGATCAGGGAGATCAGAAAGGCAATAGCGAGGATTCTGACGTATAAGAGACAAAATGCCTGAAATCTGTCCGAAGTGCGGACTTCCGAAAGAGCTCTGTACCTGTGAGGTTTTGGCGAAAGAAAGGGAGAAAATAAAGGTATTTACGGTTCAGAGAAGGTACGGAAAGATAGCAACGGTTGTCCAGGGGATCTCGGAGGATGTGGATGTGAAAGCCATCCTCAAGGAACTGAAGACCAGGCTCGCTTGCGGTGGGACACTCCGAGATCATACGATAGAGCTTCAGGGGAACCATAAGGAAAGGATAAAGGCAATCCTCGTCAAGCTCGGCTTTCCGGAAGAGCAGATAGAGATCTCATGAAACGTCTTTTAAGAGGGGAGCTTATCGGTCTCGAAGTCAGGGTTTCTGATTCCACCCATCCGGGCTGGATAGGGATTCAGGGAAGGGTTGTAGACGAAACCCGAAACATGCTTTTTATAGAAGCTGAAGGAAAGGTAAAGAAAATACCGAAGGACACATGTCAATTCGAATTCAGGATTAATAGCAGGTGGCTGAAGGTGGACGGAAAGCTTCTGGTAGGGAGACCTGAGGACAGGATCAAGAAGAAAATCAGGAGCAGGTAAACTTAAATATAAATCCTGTTCATATTCATTATGAAAAAGTCTATAGGTCTTGATGTCAAACCTCCTGAAAAGAGCTGTAAGGACCCGAAATGTCCCTGGCATGGTTCTTTAGCTGTAAGAGGAAGGGTTTTTAGAGGGAGGGTCAAATCAGCCAGAATGACGAGAACCGTTGTGGTGGAATGGGAATATCACCATTGGGTCCCTAAGTACGAAAGGTACGAAAGGAAGAGATCGAGGGTGGTTGCTCACAATCCTGATTGCATCAAAGCGAAGGAAGGGGATGAGGTAGTAATAGCCGAATGCAGACCTTTGAGTAAGACGAAAAAATTCGTGGAGGTGGCTAAAGTATGAAAGGGATATCGGCAAAGATAAGCAAGTGCCTTCCTGTCGGAAGCTATCTGGTATGTGCAGACAATTCAGGGGCTAAGGAACTTCAGATAATATCTGTCAGGTCGGTAAAATCGAGGTTGAGGAGAAGGGCAAATGCCGGAGTGGCTGATGTGGTTACCTGCAGGGTGAGCAAGGGAAATGAGCAGATGAGACATCAGGTAGTGAAAGCGGTAATCATAAGGCAGAAAAAGCCCTGGAAAAGACCTAATGGCCTGACTGTGGCGTTCGAAGATAATGCTGCTGTCCTGGTGGATGACAGGTTCGAGCCCAAAGCTAGTCTTATCAGAGGGCCTGTGGCCAAGGAGGTGGTTGAAAGATTCCCGGCTATCGGGAAGCTTGCAAGCATGATAGTATGAAAAAGGAATGGTCCAGTAAATGGAAATCGAGCAAGCAACCCCGGAAGCAGAGAAAATATAGATACAGGGCTCCTCTTCATATCAGAAGAAAGTTTGTCTCAGCAAACCTCTCTCCAGAACTAAGGAAGAAGTACGGAAAGAGGTCCGTTCCGATAAGGAAGGGGGATGAGGTAGTGGTCAAGAGAGGTGATTTTAAGGGTGTGAGGGGGAAGGTTGAAAGGGTCGATCTGAAAAGCTGTCGGGTTTGGATTGATAGCGTCAAGGTCAAAAAGGCGGACGGGTCAGAGGTCCTAAGACCTATAGATCCGTCGAACCTGCAGATAGTGAGCCTGAACCTAGATGATAAAAAGAGGGTGGAGGTGCTGGCCAGGAAATGAGACTAAAAAGATATGCGATGCCCTGGAAGCTTCCGGTTAAGCCCTTCCATTGGGTGGTCTCGCCAAGACCAGGACCGCATCCCAAGGATTCCTGCCTTCCTCTTCTGATAATCTTAAGGGACATCCTTAAGGTAGCGGAAACAGGCAGGGAGGCGAAGAAGCTTATAAAGGCAGGAAAAGTGAGGATTGACGGGAAGGAAAGGAGAGAGGCGGGATATCCTGCCGGGCTTATGGATGTGATCGAGATAGAGAACCTGGGTTGTTATCGGGTCTTACCGGGTGAGAAGGGGCTGGAGGTTGTCGAGATAGCTAAAAAGGATGCTGGGTGGAAGATCTGCAGGATAAGGGATAAAAGAAACGTGAAGGGTGGTAAGATCCAGCTAAACCTTCATGATGGAAGAAATATTCTGGTTGACTCCCGAGCATATAAGCCAGGAGATTCTGTGATGATCCAGATACCTGAACAGAAAATACTAAAGCACTATCCACTCAAGGTAGGGCAGGAAGCTCTCATATTTGCAGGAAAGAATGCTGGAAAGCAGGGGAAGATAAAGGAGATAAGGGAGAGAAAAAGCATGCTGGAGAAATCCACGGTCATCCTGGAAACGCCGGAGGGAAGGATCGAGACACTTAAAGATTATATAATAGTTATAGGAGGGAAGGAACATGGAAAATCCGATGCGAGAGGTAAGGCTAGAAAAGGTAACGATTAATATGGGGGCCGGAGAGGCAGGACCCAAGCTCGAAAAATGCAAAAGCTTACTGGAAAGCATCCTTGGAAAGAAGGTAGTGATAACCAGGACTCATAAGAGAACTACATTCGGGATGGCGAAGAACAGGCCTATAGGAGTGAAGGTTACGTTGAGGGGGGATGAGGCTTTTGAATGGCTGAAAAAGTTTCTTCAAGCAGTTGAGAACAGGCTGAAGGAATCCCAATTCTCTGACGGGAACTTTTCTTTCGGAGTGAAGGAATACATACACATCCCAGGAGTAAAGTATAATCCGGAAATAGGGATTCTTGGAATGGATGTATGCGTTACCCTGGAAAGGCCGGGGTTCAGGATAAAAAGGAGGAAGATAAGACGTAAAAAAATAGGGAAAAAACATAGAATATCTAAAGAAGAAACGATAAAGTGGGCTAAAGAAAAGCTGGGGGTTGAGATAGTATGACTTACGAGGATGTCAAAAAGCAGCTGATTTCAAAACCGGAAAAGCTTAAGAGATATGAAAAGTTCTGCAGTCCTAAAAAGCGGAAGTTCGGAAAAACCGTTCATCCCTGCAAGCTTTGCGGAAAGACGAGGGGTGTGATAAGGAAATACGGCCTGAACTATTGCAGGCAATGTTTCAGGGAGGTTGCCGAAAAGCTCGGCTTTAAGAAGTACCAATGAAGCACGACCTGATATCAGACATATTCACGACCATAAGGAATGCGGAAGCCCTCGGAAAGAAGGAATGCATAGTCCCGGCTTCAAACCTCGCCAAGAATATCCTGAAGATAATGCAAAAGGAAAAGTATATAGGTGAAGTTAGCTATATAGAGGACGGAAAAGGGGGGAAGCTGAGGATACAGCTTCTGGGCAAGATAAACGAATGCGGGGCTGTCAGACCGAGATTTTCAGCCGGGAAGGATGAGATAATAAAATTCGAGAAAAGGTTTCTGCCAGCAGCAGATATAGGCATTCTCATCCTTTCCACCTCTCAGGGGGTCATGACGCATAAGGATGCGAAAAAGAGGAGTATAGGGGGTGTTCTTTTGGGTTATGTCTATTGAAAAGGAGATAAGGGAAGCTGGAAAGAAAAAGAAGCTTCTGATCGGCTCTCGGGTTGTTATAAAAGCTCTGAAAAACGGAAAGCTTAAGGCGGTGGTTTATGCAAAAAATTGCCCTGAAGAAAGGATAAAGGATTTAAATTATTACGAAAAAATATCAAAAATAAAAGTAATAGCCTTCAACGGCGATTCAAAAAGACTTGGACAGGTCTGCGGTAAACCCTTCAACATCCTCATGGTGGGCATAAGCAAATGACAATAAAACTTTCGACTGAGGAATTCAGGAACATAGTGGCTTTCAGAAAAGTGACAAAAATACACCCGATAGACTGCCTGACAAACGGAAATTGCGTTTATTTCCTGGTGGATGCCAAAAAACTCGGAGCTGCGATAGGCAAGAACGGAAGCAACATCAGGATGCTTTCAAGGATAACAAACAAGCAGGTCCAGCTTTTGGGGCTGGAGGAAGAGCTCGAAAAAACCCTGAAGCTCCTCTTACCTTCCCTTAAAGCTGTTGAGGAAAACGGGAATCAGGTAACGGCCTTCATCCAGTATCCGATATCCGGAAAGAGATTCCAGGTGATAAAAGAGGTCGTTAAAAGGCATTTCAAAAAGGAATTGAAGCTGATGAGGTATTGAATGAAGATAAAGCTGGTATCAAAGGATGAGAATAAGGCAGTATTTGTCTTAGAGGATGCAAGCCCGGCTTTTGCGAACGCTCTGAGAAGGATAATGATATCCGAAATACCTGTTATGGCTGTAAAATGGATAGACATGCATGAGAATTCTTCTGTCCTCTTCGACGAATTTCTGGCTCACCGAATAGGGCTCATTCCATTGGAAGCAGATCCTGAAAAGTTCAATTTTTCCGAGGAGTGCAAATGCGGAGGGAAGGGGTGTGCCCTCTGTCAGGTTTCCTTTTTGCTGGAAAAACACGGGCCAGCGACTGTCTATTCAGGCGATATGCTTTCTTCAAACAAGCTCGTAAAGCCGACAGATCCCGGATTTCCGATTGTCGAGCTTCTCGAGGGACAGAAGATAAAGCTGGAAGCGGTTGCAAGATTGGGGACAGGAAAGGAGCATGCAAGACATCAAGCAGCCATAGCCTCTTATCAATATTGGCCTGAGTTGAAGATAGAAAACCAGCAGGAGGCTAAAAAAGCTGTGAAAAAATGCCCGAAAGGTCTTCTTGCTATAAAGCAAAATAAGGTTGTCCTGACAGATCCTATTAAATGCGATCTCTGTAGGGCATGTGAACCAGAGGTGAAGCTTGTACCGAACAGCAGGAAGTTCATTTTCAGGGTAGAAACAGTTTCCGGACTGAAACCGGAATATATAATCAAAAAGGCAGCCGAAATCCTGGCAGGGAAGGCCAAAGAGTTTAAAAATCTTTTGGCAAAAGTTTAATTATGTCCGCAAAGCTTGTGGGTGTCTGGATCCTAGGCTCGATCATGCTTATGGCTGCAGTGTGGATCATCCAAAAGCTCGAGCTGACGATCGGTGTTTCATTCTCTTCCTATCTACTGGCTCTGGCTGTGGCTTTCATCCTCATTTTGTTAACAGGGCTTTGCTGGATTTCTGTCGCTGTCGCGACGAGAAGAAGGTTTCTATGATGTACAATTTTGTCGGAACCAGTATATATAAGGTAGACGGAAAGCGAGTTCCCATCCCTCCGGGATTTCTTAGAGAGATCAGAAGGATAAACGGGAAGGAAGCTGAGCTTTACCTTATCGAAAAGCAGGACCCGTGGAGGTTAGAGTGCTATCCCAGAGAATCCTTCGAGCTTTTGTTTTTAGACAGGTTTTTGGAAAGACCTGATGATGATCCTGAAAGGTTGGAATTCTTGAGCCAGGTAAGGCAGGTGAAGATCAAGCTCGATTCCAAAAGACCGCAAAGCAAGATAACCCTTCCCATATCTCTGGAGGAAGCCGTGATCCTTGGAAACTGTCATTCCTTTATCATCACATCCCAGGAAGGGTATAAAAGGTTGCTAAAAAAATATTAATATCAAAATCAAAAACAGCATTATGGCAGGTCTTTTCTCTGCCAGAAACCTGAAGAGGAGGAGGAAAAAGTTTAGATGGAACTCTCGAGCTCAGAAAAAGAAACTGCTGAAGCTTTGGAAGCTTGATCCGTTTGAGGGGGCTCCTTTAGCAAAAGCCATCGTCCTGAAAAAGAAGGGTGTTGAGCAGAAGCAGCCCCATTCAGGTATAATCAAAGCGGTAAGATGCCAGCTTTTGAAAAACGGTATTCAGGTAACGGCTTTCGTTCCGGGTGACGGAGCGATAAAACACATAGACGAGCACGATGAGGTTTTGCTTGAGGGTCTGGGAGCATCCCAGGGCGGTGCTGTGGGTTCGATGCACGGGATCAAGTACAGGGTGATAGCCGTAAATGGGGTGGCTCTTTCTGAAATCTTAAAGGGTAAAAAGGAGAAACCTAAGGGAGCATGATCTTTGGAAAGTGGGACCCGTCTGAGGTGAAGGTTGAGGACCCGGGATTGAAGAGATATATAAATCTGTCTCCAGTATGGGTGCCGAGAACAGGCGGGAGATGGATACCGAACCTTAAGCCAGAAAAGGTCAGTATCGTCGAGAGGTTCATGAACAAGCTTATGGTACCAGGTCATCGGGGAAAGAAGCACAAGCTGACCTCAGGTCACTGCACCGCTAATGCTCAGAAAATATATTTAGAAACTAAAAGGGCTTTCGAAATTATAGAGAAGAGGCTTAAAAAGAATCCTATACAGGTTTTGGTGAAGGCAATAGAAAATGCAGCTATAGTTGAGGAGATAGCTTCCTATCGACTCGGAGGGATTATAGCCAGAAAGGCGGTAGTGGTTTCTCCGAAAAGGAGGCTTGACCTGGCTTTAAGGCATCTTGCCCAGGGTATTTATTCAAGTTCTTTCAAAAGCAAGAAGACGCTGGCTGAGGCGATAGCAGAAGAGCTCATTTTGGCTTACAATTCCGATCCCAAGTGTTTTGCGATAAGGGAGAGGCAGAGGATAGAGAAGGAAGCCGAGGGAGCGAGATAATCAGCCCTTTCTTTTTATTGCCAGTTTTATGTCTTCTGCCA
>QMZZ01000013.1 GCA_003663445.1 Candidatus Aenigmatarchaeota archaeon
TCATTTATGCGATGAAGATAGAGAAGGACGGAATAAAGGTCTATCCGACAGAATCTCTAGGGAGGGAATTTGAAGTGTTATGAGAAAGGTGATCCTTCAAACGCCCAAACTTAGGGAAGACCTGTTGGAAGACAAACTTTTAAGCTCCCTTTTCTTTGGTATCGGAAGGACGCTTCACGAGCTTCTGGACAGGAGAAGCCTTTATTCGACATTCGTTGCCATCGGCAATAATATGCTGGAATATCTTGAAGGTAGGGGAATCGAGTTCAGGTTCAGTGCGGATCCCTGGGATGCCGTTGTGGAGGTTTGCAGGTACTATGTAAATGAGGGATTTGCAAGAAGGATAGAAATCTCGAAGAGAGGTGACAGGATGACTTTCGTCGTCCATCAGCCTTTTTCATTTCACGCTCTTGAGAGCATGTTAAGGCATTATGAAATTCCCTATAAACCGTCTCCCCTGGTGATCCTTATCCTGACAGCACTTTCAAAACTCGCGTACAGGGTAAGGCTAAGGAAATCTTGGCATAGAAAGGGGCTCATAGGTTTTGAGGTAAAGCTCGAGAGGATAGATTTCGGGATATGAAAGTACTGGAAGAATGGGAAAGAAGGGCGATCCTATTGCCGATACCCTTATATCGCTCTATCATCCGGAGGTTCGAGATTCTTTCAGGAACAGATTTCACATCAAAGGTCATGACTCTTTCTGCTTATAAAGCTGTTCACGAATCGCTCGATGGGGAGAAACTCAATCCTAATGCTTTTCTGAAATCGTTATTGGAGAACTTTCTGAAAGCCAAGGTTCTTTCGATAGAGATAGATAAGGACATAGGCGGGCTTGTTAAAATAAAGGATTCGAAAGAGGCAAAGTCCCACGGAAATTCAGAGTCGCCTGTCTGTTGGCTTACTCTTGGCATAATCAAGGCGGTGGCTGAAAAGGTTATAGGAAAAGAGGTTCAGGTCATCGAAAGGAAGTGTGAAGCGGTAGGGGCTGATCACTGTGAGTTTGCGATCATTCTTGAAGTATGATGGATCTCATTGCATGGGGCTTGATAGGAGTTATTTTTATATTCTTTTCTCTAACTCTCAAAGCTTTTTATACATCTTTAAAGGCATTTTCAGGAGAAAGTATGATAGGGAGACTTCTTAGAAAGATACTGGAAGTTTTCTTTCTCGTGACTATTTCGTATTTTTTCATTTTCACCTTTCTCAGTAATTTTCTCAACCTGTCAGTTTCCCATATAATGGTAGTTTTTCTGGCCCTAGTTTCCTGGAGTTATTATCTCTTATGGAAAGGGATTCGAAATTTTGACAAAAGTACAGAAATTTTGAGCATGGAAAAAAGGATAAGGGGGTTCTTCGGAAAATGAGCCTGTTCCTGATACCTTTAATGGCCCTGATAGCGGATATCGTGGTAGGTGGGTTGGTTTTCAGCCGAAACCCGAAAGGTGAGGCTAACAGAGCCTTCTTTTTCCTGGTTCTTAGTGCCATAATATGGAATCTTTTCAAAACCCTTCTTTGGCTCGGTCCGGAAGAGGATTTGGCTTTGATATGGGCGAAGCTTTCCTATATTGGCGTCTTTTTCCTTTCACCCCTTTGGCTCTATTTTTCGATGATGTTTACCGGCAAAAAATTCAAGGATATCTATTTCCTTCCAGCAACACTTTTCGTCCTCTTTCTGCCAACCGATTATTTTGTTAAGGGCGTTGTTCCAGAATGGGGTGTTTATGGATATTCCTATGGGAGTCTTTACTTCCTTTTCGAGCTTTATTTCATCCTTTGCTTTGGGTACGGTCTTTGGCTACTTTTCTCTGCCTACCAGCAGGTTTCAGGTGATCTCAAAAGAAGGGTTCTTTTGATCCTTTCAGGCTCTCTTATAGGCGTCATCTTAGCCCTTTTCTTGAACATCTTGCTTCCGGGTCTCGGTATTTATTTCCTGCCGGATGGATGCATTTTCACGACCATAATGCTGGTAATGATAGCTTATTCTTTTAGAGGCTAATTTTTCATTACTTATCAGTTAATAACAAGCTTTATAAATTTTTCCTTCAAAAGTATTTATGCAGGTTGTGATCCTGGCTGGTGGGTTTGCAAAAAGGATGTGGCCTCTTACACTCGAGAGACCAAAACCGCTTTTGCCTGTTTCTGGAAAACCGATCCTTGAATGGATCCTTGAAAGGTTTGCAGAAGCAGGACTTGAGGACATCCTGATAACCACAAACAGCCGATTTGAGCAGGTTTTCAGGGAATGGTCAGAAGAAAGAGCTCTTAGGCTTTGGATAGAACCGAGCCAGAGGGAGGAGGAAAAGCTCGGAAGCATCGGGGCAATGGAAAGGCTTTCATCCCAGCTCAAGGATGACGTGCTCGTGGTGGCAGGGGATAACCTTTTCGATTTCAGCTTAAGGCCTTTCCTAGAATTTTTCAAGCAGAAACGCAAGATCCTTGTCGGGTTTTATGATTATCCTGAGGAAAGTCACCTCTCGCAATACGGAATCGGCGAGCTGGATGGACAGGGGAGGCTTGTGGCTTTTGAGGAGAAACCCGAAAGGCCAAAAAGCCGTTTGGTTTCGACAGGGATTTATGCATTTCCAAAGGAAAAGCTCGGTCTGTTTTCAGCTTATATCAGGGAGGGGAACAACCCAGATGCTTTTGGATATTTCATTAAATGGCTCTTGGGAAAAGAGGAGGTGTATGGCTGGGTTTTTAGAGGGAGATGGTTTGATATAGGCTCTCTAGCCGTATATGAAAAGTTGAGGGATGGATGGAAAGGTTAAAATTTCTATTCATTAATTTTAAATCATGCCCGAGGATGAGAGGAAGCTGAAATTCATGCTTAAAGAGTTTTTCACGAAAAATCTCGCAGAGATAGCCAAGGCTGAAGACGTTTTCAGGCTGGACTTTGGCCTGCTTCATAGGTTCTCACCAGAACTTGCAGAGTTTTTAATCGAAAAGCCCGAGGAATGGTTTTCACTTGCAGATGAGTGTCTGGGAGAGCTCGACCTTCCAGGACCAAGGAGGCCAGGGATAGTTAATCTCGAGGTAATGAATATACGGGATCTCAGGTCAAAACATATCGGAAAGTTCGTGTGTGTTGAAGGTATAATAAGGAAGTCCTCTGAGATAAGGCCTGAGATCATGCTTGCAGAGTGGAGATGTCCTGATTGCGACTGTGTGATGCAAACCGAGAGAGTAGCGAATCACTTGCCTAAACCCGGAAGGTGTGAATCGTGCGGCAACAGGAAGGGGATAAGGCAGGTGAGTAAGAAGCTTGTGGATTGCAGGTGGGCTGTTATCGAGGAGCCGTTTGAGCTGACAGAGGGGGAAAGACCTTCACAGCTTACCCTTTGGCTGAAGGGAGACCTCGTAAAGCCTGGATTAAGGAGCTTGACAGACCCGGGAAACAGAATAAGGGTGACAGGGATTTTAAGGGAAATACCGAAAGGAAGATCGAACGTAAAGCTCGATTTCTATCTGGACGTAAACTACTTCGAACCGACCGAAATAGGATATGAGAGGGTTGAGATAACGCCTGAGGATGAGGAAAGGATAAAGGAACTTGCAAAAGACCCGAAGATTTATGATATGCTTGTGGATTCGCTTGCCCCCAGCCTTTACGGAATGAGGGAGATCAAGGAAGCGATAGTCCTGCAGCTTTTCGGTGGCGTACCAAGGACGCTTCCTGATGGAACGAAATTCAGGGGAAACATCCATATCCTGCTTATTGGGGATCCTGCCTCAGGCAAGTCCCAGTTAATGAAACTCGTTCCGAACATAGTGCCGAGAGGGAAGTATGTTTCGGGAAAGGGTGTCACGACAGCCGGATTGACGGCAACAGTGACGCGAGACGAGCAGTTTATGGGAGGATGGGTTGTTGAGGCAGGAGCGATGGTCTTGGCGAACAAGGGACTTCTGTCGGTAGACGAGTTTGAGAAGATGTCTGCTGATGATCAGGTGGCGATGCACGAGGCATTGGAGCAGGGGACAGTCTCGATAGCTAAGGCCTCGATCGTAACAACCCTTCCGGCCCAGACATCTGTCCTTGCAGGAGGAAATCCGAAGTTTGGGCGGTTCGATCCTTATATGCCGATAGCAAAGCAGATAACGATCCCTGACACGCTTTTGGGAAGGTTCGATCTCAAATTCGTCTTGAAAGACATACCGAATCCTGAAGAGGATGCAAAGGTAGTCGATCACATTTTCAAATCCCGGTTCGAATCAGAAGAGACAAAACCTGCTCTCGAACCATCGTTTATCAGGAAGTATATAGCTTATGCTAGAGAGCATTGCAATCCCGAGCATACCGAGGAGACAAAAGCGCTTTTGAAAAACTTCTATGTGAATACCAGGAAGAAAGCACAATCTCTCGGGGCACCGATACCGATCACCCTTAGGCAGTTTGAAGCGCTTTTGAGGCTTTCTGAGGCTTCTGCCAGGATCCAGCTTCAGGATAAGGTCAGAAAGGAAGATGCTCTGAGGGCGATAAGGTTGATGAGGTATTCCCTAAGGCAGCTAGGATATGATCCTGAAACAGGACAGATAGATATCGATAGGACAGAAGGTCTCACAACCTCTACAGAGAGATCTGCGATAAGGGTGATCCTCGATCTTGTAAACGTCCTCGGGAAGAAAAGAAAGGAGATCCCTGTAGATGAGCTTTTGGATGCAGCAGAAAAAGAGGGAATAAGCCGGGATAGGGCAGAGGACATTATCGAAAAGCTGAAGAGGGACGGGTTGCTTTTTGAGCCGAGCCCGAAGTTTTTGCAAAAGGTTTAAAGCTTTTTCCCAAAAATTTCTATGGTAAAGATTAGGGGTGATTATATCGGGGCGAGTTTTGGTGATTTCATACTCGAACCTGGATATACGACCAGGGAGCATCTTCCTGAAAATATAGACATAACCGTGGACCTTGCCGGGATGAAGATAAAACCGTTCATTCCAGCGGCGATGAGAGCGATTTGTGATGAAAATTTTGCTCTGGAAGCGGCCAAAAGCGGGCTGATGCCAGTCGTCCCGAGAGCATATTCCGTAGAAAGGCAGGTGAAGATTATAAGATATGTGAAGGAGAGGGAGGTAAGGAAAGGGGAGCTTGAAGAGGTCGATGATCCGATAAAGCTGAGGGAGGACGAGACATTGGCAGATGCTCTCGAAAAGGTCAACACTTACGGACATTCGAATCTCCCAGTAGTTGACAAGTCAGGAAATTTCAAGGGGATCTTCAAATACAGGCAGGAATATGAAAGGGAATTGATGCAGTCACCTGACATGCCTGTAAAAAATCTCATGGTTCCGCTTGAAAAAACGCATTATGTCGTGGGTGAGGATAGGGACGAGATCAAAAGAAAACTGGAAGAGGAGAACCTCAGGATGCTGCCCGTCCTTGAAGAAATTTTTGATCGTCAGGGAAAGAGGGAATACAGGCTGAAAAAGCTCGTTTTCAGAAGGCAGGATGACGGATACAGAATTGCTGCCGCAATAGATACATATCCGGGATGGAAGGGAAGGGTGGAAAGGGTTTTGGAGGCAGGAGCTGATATGATCTTTATAGATACATCCGATTGCTGGAACGAGTTTACCGAATCGCTCATGGAAGAATACAAAAAGCGGTTCGAAAAGCCCATTTGTGTCGGAAACCTTGTCGGTGAGGAGGCATTCAGGCTCTTTGCCGATTTGGGCGCTGATGCCATAAAGGTGGGGATGGGTTCTGGTTCTATCTGCACGACCAGTCAGGTTTTGAGGGTCGGGGCAGCACCCATGGATGCCTTGATCAGGGTAACCCAAGCCAGGGACAGATATTATAAAGAAACCGGAAGATACATCCCGGTGATTGCAGACGGTGGTATTTCTGATGAAGCTGACATCATTATAGCCCTTGCCTGCGCTGATGCCGTGATGTTAGGAAAGCTCTTTGCCGCTTTCGAGGAATCGGCAGGCAGGGTGATAGAGACAGGAGGAGAAAAGTATAAGGAGTATTGGGGGGAGGGTTCGAGAAGGGCTTTCGAGCTAACGGGCGACATGAAGAGATACAGCCTGCCAAAGGACTCGAAATACATAATCTATCAGGGGGTTGAAGGAGGAGTCAAGCTGAAAGGGAAGCTAAAGCCAGGGGTTGAACATTGGGTGCAGACGCTTAAGCAAACGATGATGCATGTGGGAGCTAAAAACCTTAAGGAATATCACGAGAAAGCTGTCCTTACCAGACTTACCCAAAGATCTGCTGAAAAAACAGGACCACACGGCATCCTTGTCGAGGATTAAAATTCCTCTAAGGCCAGCTCCCTGAGCTCTTTATACTCGCTTTTCTGCTTCATTCCGAGAATCCTTATCAGAATCGTGCTCGTTAAGACAGAAAAGACGATGATGCAGAATACCAGGTTTAGGATAAGACCGGAAAGTTCAGGATGTCCTGCTGCAACCAGGGCTCCGGCAACCAGGGGTGCCATTGCTGATTCTACTGTCCCTTTGGGTGCGGTCAGGGACAGGAGGAGGAAATCCCTTTTATCGAATTTCTCTCTTTCCTTTTTCAGCAAAACCAGAACTATGACTGGCCTTAAGAGGAATATCACGAGGAAGAAGAGCAGAGCCAAAAGGAGCTGGTAGGGGGTCAGGCTGAAATATACGGCAGCGCCCAAAAGGGTAAAGATCGATATCCTTAAAAGCTCGGAAAGCTGATCCTCAAACCGGCTTGCTTCCTTTACCTTTATTTTCGAATAATTTCCGACGATCAAACCGCACACAGCAACGGCCAGCATTCCGGAACCGCCAACCCCCTCTGCAAAGGCATAGGTTATGAGAGCTGTTGCGAAAAGAAGCAGAGGCGTGTATTCCTTGAGCATCCCCTTTAAAGCTCTGGATATCCCGAAACCCATTACCAGACCTGTTCCGATCCCGGCAACAACCAAAAGCCAGAACTGAGTCACGTACTTGATGGGCTCGAACAAGCCAGGGGTTAGGGCGATACCAAGGAACATTAGAGGCAGGAGGACTGAAAGTGGGGCATTGAAAATAGATTCCATTTTTAGCAAATTTATCGGTCCTCTCTTGGGCATGAACTTTTCAAAGGTATAAAGGACGCCCGTGGAAGTGCCTGAAAGGATCGAGGAGAGCAAGAAGGAGAAAACCCAATCCAGGCCGAAAATGAAATGGGCTGAAATGCCTATCAGGATCGTGTTCAGGATCGCCCCGCCCCAGGAGAGCTTTATCGTCAAGCTCGATAGCCTTTTGAAGGTCCTGAGAGGCATGGAAAAGGTCGAGATGAACACGATCAGGATCAGGGCAAGCATCCTCAGGAAGTCCGGAACGATCCCCATCACCGAAAGGTCGATGAGGGTCAGGTGCATTACCGAGCTTACCCACGGATTCCTGTAAACCGTCGGCCCCAAAATGAAACCGAGGAATATCAGGGGCAGGATGTCAGGAAACTTCCATTTTTTCATCAGGTTTGCGATAAAGATGCCCAGGCCAAGAAGGATACCGAAATAAGTGAGGACGAGGACATCCATTTTTAAAATTGAACTCAAGGTTTAAATATCGGGAGAAATTTTATTTATTAGAAAGGAAAAGGTTTAAAATGGTCGAGGAAGTTGTTCTTAAGGTCGGGGAGCTGACAAGCAGGGACGAGTTCGGGCGAGGAATCGTAAGGATCGATTCTCAGACGATGAGGAAGCTGGGGATAAAGGAAGGTGATATTGTTGAGTTGCAGGGACAGAAGAAAACCGGGGCAATAGCTGTAAGGGCCTATCCGGCTGATGTGGGATTGAACCTTATAAGAATGGACGGTTTAACCAGAAGAAACGCTGGGGTCGGTGTCGGAGATTCTATCAGGGTCAGGAAGGCAGAAGTTAAGGAGGCAAAAAGGGTTGTTCTGGCTCCGGCCCAGAAAGGTATCATTCTTCAGATGCCGCCAGAGCTTCTCAAGAAAAACCTTTACCTCAGGCCGGTCACCAAAGGTGATATATTGGCACCGTTCCCTGTTGTCAAAAGATATGGCGGTTTGGAAGACATATTCGGGATACCGATAGAGGAAATATTTTTCACGCCGATGCCGGGTGAGACAAAGCTTATGGTCGTTTCAACATCACCTGAAGGGATAGTAAAGATAACAGACGTTACGGATATAGAGCTCAAGCCAGAGGCTGTTGAGCTTGAGGAAAGGAGGATACCGACAATAACGTATGAGGATGTTGGAGGTCTTGCACCTGCTATCGAGAAAATAAGGGAAATGGTAGAGCTTCCCTTAAGGCATCCCGAACTTTTCATACGGCTCGGTATAGAACCACCAAAAGGCGTTTTGCTTTACGGTCCTCCTGGGACAGGGAAGACGCTGCTGGCAAAGGCTGTTGCGAATGAGTCAGGGGCTAATTTTATTGCGATATCAGGGCCTGAAATAATGTCAAAGTGGTATGGAGAATCTGAAAAGAGATTAAGGGGCATTTTTGCCGAGGCAGAGAAGAACGCTCCAAGCATAATCTTTATAGATGAAATAGATGCTATAGCGCCGAAAAGGGA
>QMZZ01000014.1 GCA_003663445.1 Candidatus Aenigmatarchaeota archaeon
CCTCCCCTGCAGGAACGGCTGACAGGATGGAATGTTTGGCTCCAGTGGAGCTTGAGATGGAGGAGATAAAAAGGGTTGTAGAGCAAACCGGTGGATGTTTGGTGTGGGGCGGTGCGGTTGAACTTGCTCCGGCCGACGACCTGCTTATTCAGATAGAATATCCCCTGGCTATCGATCCGCTTCTGCTTCCTTCTGTTATGTCGAAAAAGAAGGCTGTTCAGGCAAAGTATGTTGTGATAGATATTCCGACAGGGAGGGGGGCGAAGATAAAAACTATAGGGGAAGCAAACGAGCTTGCAGAGAGGTTCATAGAGCTCGGGAAAAGACTGGGGATTCAGGTCAAGTGCGTTTCTACCTTCGGTGAGCAACCGATCGGTTTCGGTATAGGTCCTGCCTTGGAGGCAAGGGAAGCTTTAACGGCTCTTAAAGGGAAACCTCCTGCAGACCTTTTGGATAAGGTCATGCACATTGCCTCCACCCTTCTCGGATTCAAGAACAAGGGTGCAGAAAAAAGGGTTTTACAGATCATAAAATCAGGAAAGGCCGAAAGGAAGCTTAGAGAGATAATAGAGGCCCAGGGAGGGGATCCAAAGGTCCAGCCAGAGGATATACCTATCGGAGAAAAATGCGTCAAGATAAAATCAGGAGAAAGGGGGAGGATTCTGTGGATAAACAATCATGCGATAGCGAGGATAGCGAGGGAGGCAGGAGCTCCTTCAGATAAGGGAGCAGGGATTCTGCTGAGGAAAAAGCTTGGGGACAAGGTCGAGAAGGGAGACGTTCTGCTTGAAATTTATGCCGAAAAGGGATTCAAACTTAATAGAGCTTTAGAACTTGCAGAGGAGCTCGATGTCATGGGTATAGGTGAGAGATATGAGATGCTTTTAGCAAAGATACCCGAAGAAAAGCATAAGCGGATTTTCATCCTGGAGAGGTAGAAGACTAACCGAGGAATGTCGGTCTTTTCGAAAGCAAGCGCGGAAGAGGCAGGGGTTTGAAGGGCTTTCCCTCGATTCTGGGTTTTGCCCATTTCAGGATTTCCTCAAGCTTGAGCTGCTTTACCTCTCCGCTCTCCCTGAACCTTACCGCGAGCTTTCCTGATTTCTTTTCCCTTTCACCGAGAACCACTATAAGCGGTATCCATTCGAGCTCGGCATCCCTTATCTTCTTCTGAACTGTCTCTGTCCTATCATCTATGTCAACCCTTAAACCGTTATTTTCCAGCTCCTCTGCCAGCTCCTCTGCCCAAGGTATGAATGAATCGTTAACAGGGCATAGCCTTATCTGGATAGGAGATAACCAGAACGGCAGTAATGCTCTTTCAGGATTTTTCATCCAGGCCTTCTCAAGCATTGCATACATGCACCTTTCGATGCCACCAGAAGGGGAGCAGTGGAGGACTATCGGATATCTCTCCTTTCCCTTAGAATCCGTATACTTTACCCCGTATCTTTTCGCGTTTTCATGATCTATCTGTACCGTTGAGAGGGCCGATGCCTTATCGAGAGCATCGATGAAGTTGAATTCGAATTTCGGATCGAAGTAAGCGTAACGATATTTCCACCTTTCGATAAGAACGGGCTTTTTCACAAGCTTCACAAGTTCGAGGATAAAGCTCTTGTTTTTCTTCCAAAACTCTTCAGTGAACCTTATGGCTGTTTCGTAATCCTCTGGTCTGAAACCGAGGTCCTGCATGCATTCCATACAGAGCTTGAACTGCTTTTTATATTCCTCTTTTGCCTGCTCAAGGTCCTGGCAGAAAGTATGCATATCTGGCATCGTGAAAGCCCTCAGCCTTCTCAAACCCGTGAGCTCCCCGGCTTTTTCGAGTCTGAAGGAATAGCGAGTGAGCTCGTAAAGCCTGAAAGGAAGGAAGCGGTAGGAGAGGTTCATTCCTGCGGCTATCAGGAACTGACCAAAACATGCAGAGAACCTGAGGAAGAACTTCTTTTTTGCCGATTCGACTATATACTGCCTTGCAGGGAAGCGATTCAGATAATCCTTCAGGGCAGGATGTTCGAAATCGTACATCACAGGACTTTCTATTTCCATAGCACCGAACTTCCTGACTTTTTCACCCACCCATTCTTCCAGGAGCTGTTTGATAAGCCTTCCCTTGGGATAGTATCTCAGATTTCCCGGATCGGACCCAGGTTCGTAATCCGCTATTTCGAGTTTTCTCATAAGCCTGACGTGAGGCGGTTCTTGGGTAACGATCCTGGATTTGGCTATTTCATACCTTGCAAACTTTTCAAGGTTGGGATGCCTTGAGAAATCGAACCCCGTTAGCTTGTCCCTTTTCAGCCCTATCCTGTGAAGCTTCCCGTTCGGCTCAAGGATGAACCATTCAGATTTTATTTTTTCCTCCTTTTTCAGCGATTCTGAAACCAGCTCCTCTACCTCTCCTGGACCGAACTCCCGGCTGAGCTCTGAAAGGGGATGACCTTTGCATTTTAGGCAAAAAGCTTTATACCAGCCGAAGGGTGCCCTTTTGACCTTTATCTTTCTTTTCACCAGTTCCTCTTCTATCTGTTTAAGTATCTCAAAAGCATTTTGCGGGGAGGCAAGCTTCGAGGAAAGATGTGCATACGGATAGAGAACCAAAGTTTTTGCCTTTACCTGCTTCATCACATCCAGGATCTCCTTTACAGCCCTTGCTATTACCTGCTTTGGCTCTCTTTCATCAGCTTCCTCGACAGCCGAAAAAGCCACCAAGCAGTTCTTGACTTTTTCCTGCTTTTTCTCGCTTTCTTCTGCTTGAGAAATGGCTTTCTGCTTCAGCTCCCATTCGATCCAATCGGCATGGATAAAAAGTATTTTCATATTTTATTATGATTTCTTATTAATAATATACAGCCCCGTGGTGTAGCGGTCAAGCATGGCGGGCTCTGGACCCGCAGACGGCGGTTCGAATCCGCCCGGGGCTATAATGAAACTCCTCCTGGCATCAACGCTCTTGATAATCTTCATTTCGGCCTTTTTCTCACTCTTCCTTCTCGAGAAAACCATCATTCCGCATCTCGTCTGTTTGCAGGAGGCCGAAGACCCGCTTTCGGCAAAATGTCAGACAGGACAGCAGTTTCTGGCAGGTCTTGCCATGCTCCTTGCCTTCATCTTAATAGACGCTGTAACCCTCTATCTCTTTTTCAGCTCCTTAAGGCCTGCAAAATCATTCGGAGAGCTCTTCTTTTAATATCTTTGCTATCAGGCTTCCTGGAGCCCTGCCCCTTACCTGCTTCATCACAAGTCCCATATAGGCCTGGAAGGGGTTTCTCAGCTCCCGAAGCTCTGGTTTCTCCTTCAAGATCTTCTTAACCAACCTTTTGACCTCTTCCGGTCCCAAGGTCTCGGACACCAGCTCCTCGATCCTGGCCTGGGGGTTTTCGGCAAACTTTTTCAAAAGCTCTGGTATACCTTCTTTAGCTATCCTTTCTTCCCTTAATGCTTCAAAAACGAACCTGAAATGCCTCGCTTCAAGCTTTTCTATCCCTACCCCCTCTCTTTTCAACCCCTTCAAAACATTTACCAGCACGTTTGCCACTAGCTTCGGATCTGCCCATTGGATGAGATATTCGAAAAGTCCTGCTTTATCAGATCTGGCAAGCTGCGATGCTAGCTCCCAGCTCAGCTTATAACCCTCAACCCATCTCTTTATTTTCTCATCCAGCAATTCTGGAAGCTTTAGCTTTAGAGCATCTAACCAGCTTCTATCTATCCTTACAGGCGGGCAGTCTGTTTCCGGATAAAGCCTTGCAGCCCCAGGAAGCGGCCTGAGGAATTCGGTCGTCCCGTCGGGATTTGCCTTTCTTACCTCTGGTCTCGGTTTTTCTCCTGCTTTAAGCAGGCTTTCCTGTCTTTTTGCTTCGAACTCTAAGACCTTAGGGATCAAGCTAAGGGACTGAACACCCTTTATCTCTACCCTAACCCCTCCTGGAATGGAGATATTAAGGTCCTGCCTGATCGTGCCGAGACCCGTCTTGACCCTTTGGGTCGATCTGAGGATCATCCCCAGTTTTTCAGCTGTTTCCCTTGCCTCCTCAAAGTTGGTTATATCGGGCTGTGTTCCTATCTCAACCAAAGGTATCCCAAAGCGGTTGAGCCCATAAGTCACGAGCTCCGGTTTTCCGGCCTTCCTGCCAAGGATTTGTGCAGATTCTTCTTCCAGACAGACGGACTTTATCCCTACCTTTCCGAACGATGTTTTGATCCATCCGTTCATGCCGATAAGTGCAGTGCGCTGAAAGCCTGTGGTATCGGATCCGTCGATAACGATCTTCCGCATGATGTGTATCTCATCCGGTATATCGCAATTAAGCATCAGGGCTATCATTACAGCCGTTTCGAGGGCTTCTGGATTTAGTTGATGAGGTGGTTCTTCATCAAGCTCGACCAAACAGCTTTCATTCGGATAATGCTTATAAGCAAAAACCCTGTTCCTCAGAAACTCATACTGAGCCGCAACATCCACATCCCCAAGCTCACCCGGAACCGGCCTGAGCCTTCTGACTATCTCGAGCTGGGGTTTTTCATGCATCCCTGAACTGCAGGGACAGAAAAGCTTATGAGTAAGCAATTGCTGATGAATCTCGATACCGCATTTTATTTTCATATCAGGAACGTGTCTGGCAGGCTTCTTTCTTTAATCTCTCCTGCAAGATTCTGAAGCATGAGCTTTCTAACCTCCTCCGGGTCCTGAGTATGACCCAAAACCCATCCAAGTTTTACATAAGCTGTTTCTGGAAGCATGTCCTCCCCTGAGATCGCCCCTGTTGAGAAAAGGATTCTCAGGTTTGTGTAGACCCATGGGTTCACCCTGCCGTACAGGGTTTGGGTCGTGATCACGACAGGGATCCCGTCCTTCACCAGTTTCTTTATAGCAGGGATCCAGCTTTTCCTTGCTTGGGTCGGAACATGACCCAGACCGGTTCCCTCTATCACAATTCCTCTGTACCCCTTTGATGCTAGAAACTCGAGTAAAGCAGGATCCGAACCAGGATAGGCTTTTATTAAAGCTACCCTTTCCTCAAATTTCACATCTGCCTCCACCTGCGAATCGGATCTTTTTCTGTAAGCCGTCAGGGTCTCCAGCCTTCCATCAGGCCAAACCCTTGCTATCGGCTTGCTGTTTATCGGTCTGAAAGCATCCCTTCTGGTCGAATGGAGCTTTCTTGCTTTAGTTCCGGGTAGAAAATGGCAATAGTCATCCGAGGATGTCGCATGCATGCATATTCCTACCTCAGCAATATCTGACCTTGCTACCCAGCATGAGCATATGAGATTCATCCCGGCATCCGAGGAGGGCCTGTCAGAAGATCTCTGAGAGCCTGTTAGCACTACGGGTTTTGAGAGATTCCTCAACATAAAAGAAAGGGCTGCAGAGGTGAAATGCATCGTATCAGTCCCGTGAGCTATTACAACCCCGTCTGCCTCCCGATTTAGCTTTTTTGCAACCTCTTTTGCCAGCACCTGCCAGTCCTTGGGGTCCATATCTTCGGACATTTTCGTGAACGGTCTCTGAATACTTTCCAGCCTGGCTATCTCTGAAAGTTCAGGGAGATTGAAAAGGAATTCCTCAGGCTCCATCAAAGCATAAACCCCTCCTGTTCTGTAGTCCACCCTCGAACCTATCGTCCCGCCGACCGCAAAGAGTGTCACGCCTGGAAGATCTTTTCTAAATTTTGGAGGTTTTGGCTTTCTGGCTTTTTCCGTCGGTGCCTTAAGCTTTCTGATTTTTATTCCTTTCTCAAAAGCTATCCCGAGATTATATCCCGATGGAAGCTTAAGGACCAGGCAGTTCGGATCCCCTGTCTCTGGTCTTGGCATAAGGATTCCCTGATAAATCTTTCCTTTCTTTTCAATCTCAACCCTATCTCCTGCTTTTACCCCAACCCTTTCGAGAAATTTCCTGATAGCTTGGGAATACATATTCTTATTTTGGATTTCCTAAATTAAAACTATGGAGATTTCGGCCCTCGAATTAAGATTTCTTGTCAAAGAGCTTCAGCCCCTTATAGGAGCTTTTATAAAAAGGATTTACCAGTTCGGCCAGTCCTTTCTCTTCGTTCTTTACAAGCCGGGAGAAGGGGAAAGGTGGCTTTATTTCGATGATCGAGCCATTTTTCTGACACAGCACCGATTTGAGGCTCCGGAAACGCCTCCGCCCTTCTGCATGCTTCTAAGGAAGTACCTGATGGGAAAAAGGATTTCGGATATCAAGCAAAGGGACTTTGACAGGATTCTCGAAATCCATACTGACGAAAACATTCTCGTGATAGAGCTTTTCGGTGGCGGGAATGTTATCCTTTGCGACAAGCTTTACAATATCATCATGCCCCTGAAAGCCAGAACATGGTCTTCCCGGGAGCTGAAAGCGAAAAAAATTTACCAGCCTCCTCCTTCCCATCTCGATCCCTTCCAGCTTTCCGAGGAAGAAATATTCGAAAAGATCAAGGAAGAAAGAATCGGGCAGACATTGGCCGTCAACCTCGGATTTGGCCCCTTCTGGTCAGGAATCCTCTGCCAGCTTATCGGAACCGAGCCTACCGCTAAGGTAACACCAGAGATCGTTAGGAAGCTGAAAGACATTCTCAGAAATATTTCTTATCAACCCTGTCTCTATGAAGAAAGGGTCACCCCTTTCCCTCTTCCAGACAGAAGACCTCTTCTCAAGCTTTCAAGTCTTTCAGAAGGTCTTGACAGGCTCTTCCTTGAAGAATGGAAAAAACCCGAAGAGGGGAAAAGGGAGGTTATCGAGAAGCAGAAAGAGGAAGCTATCTCAAAATGGAAGAAAATCGAAAAGGAAGAAAGGGAAAAAGCCGAAACCATTTACCTGAATTACAGTGAAATTCAGCAAGCAGTTTCTGAAATTCTTGAGAAAAGAAGGGCCGGAAAATCGTGGGAGGAGATAAAGGCTGAAGTAAAGCCGCCGGTAAAAGAAATAAGGGAAAATCAAGGGGTGCTTGTCCTGGAAATTTCAGGAAGAACGCTCGAGCTGGACATCAGAAAACCGATAATGCAACTAGCTGCAGAGCATTTCGAGAGAGCGAAAAAAGCTAAGAAAAAGGCCGAAAGGGCCGAGAAAGTGGAAATAAAACTCGAGAAAAAGCCCGAAAAACCCAAGCTTAAGAGAAGGAGGAGATGGTGGGAAAGGTTCAGGTGGTTCCAAACATCCGATGGAAATCTCGTGATCGGAGGAAAAGATGCGAAACAGAATGAAGAGCTGATCAAGAAAAGGGTCGAGCCAGAAGATAGGGTGTTTCATGCACACATTCATGGAGCTGCCTGGGTAGTGCTGAAAGGGGTGACGGATATAGGAAGAAAGGAGGCAGCCGAGTTCGCTGCAGCATACTCGAAGGCCTGGGTAAAGGGTTTAGGGACAGTTGATGTTTTTGAGGTAAGACCGGAACAGATAAAAAAAGAGCCTGGCTTGCCGAAAGGTGCCTTTGCCGTCTATGGAGAAAGGATATGGCATAGAGACCTTGAGGTAAAGTTGGCTGTTGGTGTCAGGAAGGAAGAACCCAGGGTGCTTTTCGGTCCGGTGATGGCGATGAGAAAGAATTCCGAATATTTTGTCACGATAAAACCCGGTGAACTTTCAGGAAAGGAGCTTGCTCAAGAAATAAAAAACCGAATCCTCATAAAAGCCAAACCTGAGGAC
>QMZZ01000015.1 GCA_003663445.1 Candidatus Aenigmatarchaeota archaeon
ACCTACCACTATCTCGTGCTCCTCCGGCTTGTATACCAGAACCTCGAAATCCACCGGATAGTGAAGGGAGCCATTTCCCGGATAAATTTTAGCCTCGCCGATTTCTCCCACACCGGTCACAGCGAGGACGACTCCGAGTTGCCTGTCGACAATCCCTTCCCACTTCTCCACCAAGCTCTGTCTTATCGCCTCTTCTTTCGGCAGGTCGAACTTACTGGGATGTACCTTTACCCTGTCATGAACGGTCAAAATTTTATACATAATCTTATTTACCCTCCCTCTTTTTTATCTTTTGGTTCATTTGCCTTACCAGCTCGTCTATCTGCTTTTCCTCCAGGCCGTGAGCCCTTCCTGCATCCTCGATAGTTTCACCTGCTGCAACCGGACAGCCCAGACAATGGAAGCCGTATTCTGCTAGAAGCTCCACGGCTTCTGGATTTCCTATAAGTTCCCCGATCCTGGTTTTTCTCGTTATCATTCCCTCACCTCAACGAATTTAAAGTATGGCTCGAGCATCTTTTTAAATGCCATAAGCTCTTCGCTTGTAAAGGATTTTTCTTGCTGGAAAGCCGGATCAAGGGTTTTTTCTGGCCTGAACTGCTGGAGAACGTATCTTTCCGAGCCCCTGAGCCATTCAGCGATCTTTAGCAGGTCCTCTTTTGAGTGCAGTTTGGGCAGGACGGTGGTCCTGAACTCATAGGGCTTCCCAGAATTTCTGATAAGTTCCACAGATTTTCGGATAAGGGCCGGGTCTATCTGGCTTCTGGTTATTTCCTGATACCGCTCTAGAGGACCCTTTATGTCCATAGCTATATAGTCGAGCTTGGGTATGAGCCTCTCAAGCATCTCAGGGTTGCTTCCGTTTGTATCGAGCTTCACCCCGAAACCCAGCTGCTTTATCTTCTCTACGAGCTCTGGCAGCTTGCTGTGGATGGTCGGCTCCCCTCCTGTTATGCAAACTCCGTCTATCCATCCCTTCCTGTCTTCCAGAAAAGCCAGAAGCTCGTCTATCGGAATTTCCTGCAGTTCTTCTGGATTCCTGATGAGTTCAGGGTTCTGGCAAAAGGGACATCGAAAGTTGCATCTTTCCAAAAAGATCACGGTACATACCTTGTCTGGCCAGTCGATAAAGGATGCCTTCTGAATCCCTCTAATCATCCATTTATTTGCCTTTACTGAAATTTAAAGGTACGGTTGAAATAACTATCCTGTTTTTGTAGGTGTTCCCTCCTTCTTTCGGGATCAAAGATCCTAGGTAGATTATGGCATAGTCCTGCTGTTTCACATCAAGGATAACTGGAAGATGCAGAAGCCTCTGAGTCTCTTCATTCTTGGGATTTGGAGAATATGGGGGGTTGTATATCGTCGAGTTTATCCTGCTATAAACACGCAGGAATCCGCTTTCTGCCGTCTTTCTGAGGAAACTTAAATATTCTGAGAACTTCTCCGGCTTTATAACTTCCAATTGCGATTCTCTGTCAATACGCCATTCGTTCACAAGCGTTTTCAGATACTTTTCCATCTTCTCTTTATCGTTTTTAACATCGATAGCTATCATCACACCGTTTGTGCTCGTATCTTCAAAGTAAAGACCAGTCACCCCGTCTCTTTCAAGGAAATAAAGGACTCCGTGCTTCCTGCTTATGGCAGGATCGTTAAACCAATCAAGTGGCAGGTCCCTTTCATCATCTTTTATCCAAAGGTTATCTCTCAGATACTCTCTCAAAAGCGTTTCGTAATCAGCAAGCCCTCTATCGAGATATTGAAGCTTTTCTGTATAAACGCGATTGACCTCCTGCCTTCTTTCAGAGTTTTCCAAATTCAGATAATCGTTTTCTTCGCTGATCAGGGCATCCTGGGTTCTTCCTATAACGATTTTATTGCTTCTCGCCACCTCTTTAAGCCTGATCCGGATGGGTTTGAAATCTGAAGCAGGATATGACCAACCCCTCTTGGTAACACAGAATTCGGCATTAATGGGATTCTTGAGGCGGGAGGAAAAGTAAATATAAAGCTCCTCTTTAGGCCAGGTCAATCTGCCCTCCCTGTAAAGATCCTCTCCTGACTCAATCCGTGTTTTTTCTGCCATTTTCCTCACCGAACCTCTCTGCCCTTATCGGCTCCTTATCGATAGGATAAAGCTCAAGGGCAAGGTAAGAAAAGAATCCTGATCGCTTTTTTTCATGATCAAATCTGAATTCTTTATGGTCTCGGATTTTTTTTATCATTTCCACCACGCTTTCGTCCTGAAACTTATACGCAATTCTGCCTGGAAGTATATAGGTTATCTGATGCATAAGATCGGGATCATTCAGGTTTATTACCACATCACGATCGAGCTCATCAGGTATGTACTCAACTCTTTCACCTTCTCCCCTTAGTCTCATAATCCGGGAAGGATACCATCCGAGATGTTCGTAAATTATTCTCCCTTTCTCTTTTTTCAGCATGAAATGAACCCTTGAAACACTTTTATCTTCAGCTGATAATTGAATATCACAGCCATAGGATCTCCCGACAGTTATGCCAGGAAGCATAACAGTTTCGAAGTGCTCTAAAAACCATTTTAGAAATTCTTCAGAAACATATTTCCTGATTTCAAGATTGAGCTTGTTTTTCTTTTCCTTCAATTCTTCTTCAAGATAGTTCTTTTCATTTTTGAAATTTTCAGCAACCCTTGCTTGACCAAATCCCGGTTTCAAAAGAAATTCGTATTTCCTATTAAGATACCTTAATTTTTCCCAATAGTTTTTGCTGATTTCTTCAAGATCCTTATACGCTTTTTCTTCAGCTTTGAGCCATTCGAGAAACCTTTGCTTTTTCTCCCAAAGCTCATCGAGATCTCCATCTTGTAGCACATTTTGGAATAGCTTCTTTTTCTCATACTCCTGCATAAAGTCTCTCCAATAAATCCTTACTCTTCGAACAAATTCTATTTTCTTCTTTCCATTTTCTTCTTTCTCAACTTTTTCTATAAAAGATTCGGTAGCTATATAACGCGGAGATAGGGTTTCGCCAAGGGGTTTTCTTCCGAGAGGCAAGCTCTGGGGAAGCTTTTCTGGCCTGTCTATAATCTCTATTTTTTTAAGCTCTTCCCTTTTCCTGTGTACTTCTGTAGTTTCGGTTTCCATACTACTAAATAGTAAGAAAATTTAAATAGTTATCGCTGTTGGTGCGGCAGTACTGGGTCCCTCGAACTCCTTCCTTCTCCAGCTGTCCAGCTCGTTTGATAGCTCCTTTAACGGCTCGGTATAGTCCTTAATCCCTTGTCTGAGCAGAAAGGTCTCGAGCTTTTCAGCTATCAAATCCGCATCCTTCAGCCTCTTTCTTTCATCCTTTTCGAGCATTCCCAAGCACACTTCGTCCAAAATCCTATCATAAACCCATCCCCTTTCCTGATAATCCCTTCTGATCCTAGGGTTTATGTAAAGGTTTTCTTCGTACCACCTTTTGATCGGCTTGGGTTTGAAATCGGGGTTTGCTATATTTTTTATATCGCTTCCGCTTACATCGGTAAAGGGTTTTTCTGAAGTTAGAAGCTCGTAGAAAACGATGCCGAGAGGATAGAAGTCCCTTTTCTCGTCTATCTCTATTTCCTTTTCGAGCCCGAGCTCCAATCTTGCTTCCTCTGGTGAGTAATAGTTGCTTGTTCCTGCAACCTGAAGTATTCTTTCCCCTGAAAAGCACGCGATTCCCCAATCGACTATTTTCGGTTCACCGTCAGGGAAGTTGAGCATAAGATTCCCTGGCTTTATATCCCGGTTGATAACACCTCGAGAATGAGCGTACTTTAGGGCTTGAGCTATTTTGAGAATTATCGCTGAAGCCTCCGCTGGCTTGAGAGGTCTGGGTCCTGTCCTTATCCTCGGTTCGTATTCCAGGATCGTCCTGAGGTCCATTCCGTCTACGTATTCTATAATAGCCCATAATCCTTCATACTGTCCGCCTGTTTCTCTGGTTGCGTAAAGGGTTGCGATGCTAGTGTGAGAAAGCATGCTTTGGATCTCTATCTCTTTTTTGAATTTTTCAGCAATTCCAAAAACCGCCTCTTCTTTGGCTGTTTGCGAGGAAAGATATTTTCCAAAAACCATCCTCACACCGATCCTTTTGATCCTGTATTCCTCTGCCAGTTTCTGGATGTCCTGAAAACCGAAAATCTGATTTTTTGCAAGCAGCTCTTGGCAGTAGCTCTTTTTCTGCCTTATCTCGGGAAGCTGGTGCTTTATCCTTCTCAGGGTTTTCGGATTGTAGCTCGGGCTGTTCACATCGCATTCCTCGAGCATAAGAACAGCTGTGTTGTAGTGATGCTCGGGCTCTGAAATCCTCACCGCTTCTTCCTCGAGCTTTTTTGTCTCCCTTGTCTCCAGAAGCCTTTGAAGGCATTTGTAATTCTCTCCCATACCACCTTGAGAACGCGAAACAGCCAGAACGGTTATATCATCGAAGCTGAAACCCGGCTCTACATAGCTTGACTCTATCTTATAATCAGTCATATCCTCCCTTCCTCAATCGGCGTGATGTAAATCCTGAAATCCTTTGAAAGCTCTTTGGAATAGAAATCTATTTCTTTAGGATTCGGTGGGACCAGAAGGATCCTGATCGGATAGTCAGAATCGTGAAGTTCTGTTTTGAGCCTGTTTGCAACCTTTTTCCATTCCTTCTTGAAACCGTCGGCTTTTTCCGGAAGCTGGAGCTCTTCAAAACCCTCAAGGGTCTGGCGATAGAGCTTTTTCTTCGTCTTTTTTCCCTGAATCCTCTCCTCAGCAATGTATATGGCTGTTTTCCCGGTCACTTCTTCGATCCTTTCCCGATTGAAATACTCGGGTTCGGGGTAGTAAACCTGGCTCAGAATTTCCTTTTCAAGTTCTTCCGGCGCTTTTCCGAGAATCGGTCTGTAAGCCTCCTGGAGAAATCTTTCTGCAAAATCTATCCCTATCTTCAGCTCCTTCCTCATCCTCTCTGCCCATTCCCCGGAAAGCCTCAAACCCAGGTTATCGTACAAAAGCTTCCAGAAAGCATTTATCCTTTTCTGCCTTTCATCAAGGGGGAGCCCTGTAGCTTCTGAAAGATATCTCGATAGCATCAGGTAATCACCCCATCCTATCACAAGGCTATCAGCTTCTTCAAGCTCCTTGATGCTTATCCCTGGCCTGTCAACAGAGATGATAAGGCCCTGTGTGTGACTTTCTGGAACCCATCTCTGGATCCTTTCAACTACAACCACCTCTTTCAGTCCCCTCTGAACCTTCCTTCCCAGCTTTTCCAACTGCTTTTCAACCCTGCTTCTAGCTTTCCACAACCACTCCGTGGTCCTGCTGATCGGGGTGGCGCTGTTCACAGAGTATGGTTCTTCCTTTTTGTCTTTCATAAGAAAACTTTACGGAAAAATTTTTTAAAGATATCCTTTCTTCCTTCTGCCGAGGTAATCCGATGGAGGAAGCAACAAAGCCTATGCTTCAAATTCAGAGAATTCCTGAGAGGGTGTTATCTCGGCTTTAATGTGATCTTGTGAAAGATATTTTTCCATTAAAAAAGTTTGGCAAATTTAATTTAAAAGAGGTCTGAAAGTCTTTCTCTGGCTGAACTCTTCCCTTTTTCCGTCATTCCATGACTGGACAGGCCTAAAGTAACCGACTATACGGCTGAAGACCTCGCACGGTTTTCCGCAGGCATGACCGTTGACCTGAACAGGACACTTCCAGTGTTCTCCGGAGATATAGCCGTGATCCTTGCAGATAGAAAATGTTGGGGTGATGGAGAAGTACGGAAGCTTGGTATTGTAAGCTATGTACTTCACCAGCTTTCTTGCGGTTTCTGCTTGGATTCTCTCTCCGAGGAAAGTGTGGAATATCGTTCCTCCTGTGTAAAGCGGTTGGATGTCATTTTGGTGTTTTAGGGCAAAGATTAGATCGTCTGTGTAATCAACAGGAAGCTGGGTCGAATTTGTGAGGTAGGGTGTGTCCTTCCCCGCAGTTATGATGTCAGGATACATCTGTTTATCCAGTCTTGCAAGCCTGTAGGAAGCTGATTCGGCAGGTGTAGCCTCAAGGTTGTAGAGATTTCCTGTTTCCTTCTGGAATTCTAGCAGGAGCTCTCTCATGAATTTCAGGGTCTTTATTGCCAGGTTTTTGCCCTCGTGAGATGCTATATCCTTACCCAGCAGGTTCAGGCACGCTTCGTTCATCCCACAGAGCCCGATCGTTGAGAAGTGATTGGCAAAGGTCCCGAGATACCGCTTGGTATACGGCATCAGATTGTTTTTCAGGTTCCTCTCTACCACCTTTCTTTTTATCTCCAGGGCGTCTTTTGCTAAAAGCATGTACTGCTTAAGCTTATCGAAAAATTCTGCCTCGTCTCTTGCCTCATAAGCGAGACGGTTGACGTTTATCGTAACAACACCGATAGATCCTGTCGAGTCACCAGGACCCCACATATTTCCAGGTCTTTTCAAAAGCTCGAGCTGGTTTATGTTCAGCCTGCAGCACATCGCCCTTATCGAACCCGGATCGAGATCAGAGCCGATATAGTTCTGGAAGTAAGGGGAGCCATATTTCGCCGTAAGTTCGAAAAGCAGCTCTGCATTTTCCGAGTTCCAGTCAAAGTCCCTGGTCAGATTGTAGGTGGGGATCGGGAAGGTGAATATCCTTCCGTTAGCATCCCCTTCTCCAAGCACTTCGAGGAAGGCGCGGTTGATCATGTCGACTTCGTCCTGAAGGTCTCCATAGGTATAGGGCTGCTCCTTCCCTCCGACTATTGCTGGTTGATCGGCAAGGTCTTTTGGCACCGTCCAATCGAATGTGAGGTTTGAAAAGGGATATTGGGAGCCCCATCTTGAGGGAATATTGAGAGAAAAGATAAGCTGCTGCATATTCTGCTTTACCTGCTTATAATCCAGCTTATCTGCCCTTACGAAAGCTGCGAGATAGGTATCGACGGAATTGAATGCCTGGGCTCCTGCAAACTCCATCTGCAGGCAACCTATGTAATTTACCATCTGATGGACTACGGTAGAAAGATGCTTTGCGGGCTTGCAATCCGCTTTTCCTGGAACACCACCGAATCCCCAGAGAAGCAGGTTTTTCAGGGAGTGACCGCAGCAGTATCCGATTACACCGTGAGAAAGATCGTGGATGTGGAAATAGCCTTTTCGATGGGCTTCGGCTATTGCCGGGGTATAAAGCTTGGTGAGGTTGTAATTGGCCATCACCTTTCCTGCTGCATAGAGCAGGAGACCTGAAAATGAATATGCTTCGTTGCTGTTCTCTCTTACCCTCCAGTCGGACTGGGTCAGGTAGCTGTCTATCGTCTGCTCGACATCCACAAAGATGTTTTTGGTCTGCCTGAGCTTTGCCTTCTGCTCCCTGTAAAGTATATAGGCCTTTGCCGTCTTATAATGGCCATTTTCCACCAGCACTTTCTCGACTATATCCTGGATCTGTTCAACGGTCGGTATCGTGACCCCGCCAAACTTTTCCTCGAGGATTTCGACAACCTGATCAGAAAGCTTTTTTGCAAGCTCCCTGTCCTTTCCTCCAACAGCCTGAGCCGCCTTCCAGATAGCTTCGGTTATCCTTTCCTGATCAAAGGGGACGAGCCTTCCGTCCCTTTTTCTGACCTGGGTTATCAGAGAACCCTCGATCTTTTCAAG
>QMZZ01000016.1 GCA_003663445.1 Candidatus Aenigmatarchaeota archaeon
CCCTGTCTGTCGAGATCTTCCACCTTTTCCTCAAGATCTGCTGAATGTAGCGATTGGGTTTGAAATAACTCAGGAGCCTGTTCTCGTCAAGGAACCCGAGCTTCAACCCCCTCAGCCTTTTTGGGTCCGGCTCCTGCCTTTTCCGGCTCGCGAGAGCAAACCCTTGCTCTGCAAAAAAGCTCGGAACGAACTGCAAGTAAGGCAGGATCCATGGAAAAACGGATTTGACAGTAGTTGCCAGAAAACCGAAAAGTCCGTCAGGCGGTTTTTCGAGATAAGCGGGGGAGTCCGCATTTATCACCAAAATGCCGTCCGGTTTCAACCGGTCTTTACAGAGCTGATAGAACTCCTTAGTGAAAAGCCTTGCCGAGGGTCCTTCAGGGTCGGTAAGATCGCAGATGATGATGTCCCATTTTTTCTTTTGCCTTTCCAAAAGCTCTCTTGCATCCCCGTACCTTACCTTCAACCTGGGGTCCTCAAAAGCGCCATCAGGAACTTCAGGCATATAGCCTTTTACAACCTCTACGACCTCTGGATCCATCTCGTAAACCTCCACTTTTTTGACAGGCCATTTCAACACCTCCCGGGCAACCCCACCATCCCCACCTCCAAGGATCAGCACCTCATCGGCATCCCTGCAGCAAAATGCTGGGTGAACGAATGCTTCATGATAGATGTGTTCATCATATTCCGATAGCTGAAAATTGTTGTCCAGCAAAAGCATCTTTCCAAATTCCCTTGTCCTGATTATCCGGATGAGCTGGTATTTGCTTCTTTTCTCGAAAATAAGCTCTCCCTGAAAGTTCAGGACCAGGTTTCGGGAAAACTCAACCGAAAAAATCATCTTTCAATCATCCTTATTTTCGGCTCCTTCATCTTGAGCTCCTTCAGCAGATATTTTGCCAGGCCCTCCATATCGAACTTTTTGCAAGAAAAAACATCTATCATGAGATGCCCGTCCTTGTTTGGAAAGGTATGAATCGAGATATGAGAGTACTCGATGACCATGATCCCGGTTATTCCTGCCCTGGGATGGTTTTTAGGCAGATGGGCATGCACGAGATAGGGCGGGGTTAAAGCTTTCATTTTTATCCTTTTACAGATCTTCTGCATCAGGTCGTAGAGATAATGATGATCCCACAAAAGCTCTTTCTGGACCTTTCCGTCTAGCATCAAGTGCCAACCTTTCATCCCCTAGGGATTTCCTTATAGTCCACCTTTCCGGGAGCCATCCTCTGCCTGATAAGTTCGAAAGCCTTTTTAGCGCTTTCACTATCTCCGCATGTGAATATGTCTACCGCACAGTAGCTCTTCTCTGGCCAGGTGTGGACAGAGACATGCGATTCTGATATAAGGATGATCCCGGTCACACCAAAGGGTTCGAACTGATGCCAGGCCTCTCCAACCTTCCTCAAGCCCGCTTTTTCAACACAGGAATCGAAAATCTGTTTGAGGGGTTCCACTCTCTCCAGTAGCTCTTTCCTGCAGTCCCAGAGCTCTGCCAGGATATGAATTCCGGCAGCCATCTCCATCCTCCATAGATTTCACCCCTCAATATGCATTTATAGTTTCAAGGTAAATAAAAGCTTTTCGATTTCCAAAAAGATTTAAATAGAAGAATCTTGAGAAAATCTAAATTATGAGGCGGTTTTTGTTCTCTCAAACGATATCCTTTTTGTTCGTGGTGATATTGGTTTTTAGTTATCTTTATTATCTTAAAGCTTTTGAGATAGCTTTCGTAATGAGATATCTGATGGTGCTTTTCATTATATGGATCGGTTTTATAATTTTGGTTACACACTATCTCAAATCTCCAAAAGAAAGCGAATTAAAAAGAAACTTGAGAAAATTTACAGAAAGGTATCCTAAAGTCGCTCTTATAAATCTAATTTTGCTCGGAGCGATAGGATTGATATTATTATCAACATCCCTCTCAATTTTGATTTTAATTTCACTTTGTTTTTTCGCTACAGGCTTGCTATTTATAGGTTTTGGGATCCTGATCCTTTATTCACCCCGAAAACCCGAGTTTTACAAGCTTGCTGTTATTCTAAGTATGGGTATAATTTCTGTGTTTTTGAAGAAAAAACCGGAACACGAAAGATTAAAGAAAATACATGTATACTTGAATGGTCTTTTGTTTGTTATTATAGGAGCAGCATTTCTCGTTGCAGCTTTGATCATGCCAGTATAACTTTTTAAAGCGCCAAACTAAAAAATCTTCACCATGCCTGAAGAAGTGATCCTGGTTGATGAAGAAGACAGGGAAATAGGGAAAATGGAAAAGATCCGAGCCCATCAGGAAGGCCGACTTCACCGGGCTTTTTCAATCTTCATCTTCAGCCCTGACGGAAGGATGCTGATTCAGAAAAGGGCAAAAGAAAAGTATCATTGCGGTGGTCTCTGGGCAAATGCATGCTGCAGCCATCCAAGACCAGGAGAAACGCTTGAGGAAGCTGTACATAGGAGGCTCAAGGAAGAGCTGGGTTTTGATACCGAGCTTAAAGAAGCTTTCCATTTCATTTACAGAGCAACCTTTCCGAATGGCTTGACAGAACATGAGTTTGATCACGTGTTTATCGGCTTTTATTCCGGCCCTGTTCAGCCCAATAAGGAAGAGGTAGAGGAAATAAAATGGGTTGCGCCAGAAGAGATTCTGGAAGACATGAGAAAAAATCCTGAAAGGTATACGCCATGGTTCAGGATAGCTCTCGAGAAGGTCCTCGAAAAAACCAAGGAATTCAACCACTAAGCTCTTCGGTTTCCTTCCTGCCTTTTTCAAGCTCTTCCTTCTGCTCCTGGTCGAGCTTCAGCAGTAGCGCAAGAAATTCGCCTACATGGGTCTTTTCTTCTTTTGCTATATCTAAGAGAACTCTTTTTATCTGCTCATCTTGGGTTGCTTCAGCCAGCTGCTCGTAAAGGCTGATCGCGTCGAGCTCTGCTATCATCCCGAGTCTCAGGATCTCCTTATCCCTTTTTCTCCCTTCGAGCTTTTCGAGCTCAACAGGATTTTTCGAAAGCATCTTAATTATTTTCTTCCTGGCTTATAAAGACCATTGGCATTTGCCCTCTACACATCTGCAAGAAATCCCCTCGACCTGATAGCATTCCCTGAATTCGCAGATACTGAAAACGGGTTCTTCCTGGACGGATTGACAGATCTCTCCAGAACATCCTCCTGGCCGACAATCCGCATCCGATTGACAGGGGCCAAAAGTGGACCTTCCACAAAAGCTTTCCGGCACGATCTCTTTCTGCCAGAGTAATTTGGCTGGGTGATCCGCATGTTCAACACCCCATATCTCGATCCTTTTTTCTCCTTTCCAAGGGATTTCAGCCGAAATCTGATAAACGCAAATGCATTTGCAAATTTCACCGATGTTCTTTTCCAAAAGCTTTATCACCTCACCGCTTTTTTCGATTTCGAGCTTCAAATTCGCACAGCAAACATACGAGAGGTTCTGTGAGAGGAGGAGCTGACTCCCGTTTAGCTGCAGATTAATCCCTGCCTGAGCAGGGGCTTTAATTTCAGCCGGAACCTGTTCCTGGCATCCTGAAATGCTGTAAGAGAACCCTTCCGGTGTTCCGACCTGATTGCCGAGAAAGACCAGAAAGGCTGCTAAGATTCCGGCAAGCAGGATTCCTGGAAGAATATTCATATTTTACTTTTGGTTAAATAAACTAATGAAGATAGGCTTTCCGAATCATCCGAGAAAGGACTTGCTTAAGGAGATTGAATGGATAGGTAAAAACGGCTTTGATTTCGTTGATCTCTTTCTCGAAGAGGACCGAGCAACCCCTGAAAGGATCGACATCGGCAAGCTGAAGCAGGTGCTGAGAAAATACGGTCTCGAAACCGTTGGTCATACGGCCTGGTATCTCCCGATAGGTTCTCCTATGAAAGCCCTGAGAAAAGCAGCCGTTCAAGAGTTAAAAAGATACTTTCCTGTTTTCAATTCCATCGGCACAGAATACGTCACCATTCATGCAAATTGGCCTGGAATGATTTTCAGTGATAGAGAGGGGGTAAAGTTCCAGGCAGAAACCCTTAAAGAGCTTGTCGAGCTGGCTGGGGGATTCGGTCTCAAGCTTCTCTATGAACCCATAGATTCAGTGAGAGATAGCCTGGAAAACGTATCGATGATCCTGAAGAGGGTTCCCGGGCTTTATTTTCATCTTGATATCGGGCATGCAAACCTTTATGGGAGAAAACCAGAGGAATTCATCAGAAGGTTCAGGTCCAAGCTAAAGCATGTACATCTTCACGACAATCACGGAAATTTCGATGCACATCTTCCGATGGGATGCGGCAGTATCGAATGGGAAAAGGTGCTGAAAGTTCTTAAGAAATATTACAACGGCACGATCACGCTTGAGGTCTTTTCCAGAGAAAAGAAATATGTGCTTCTTACCAGGAAAAAGCTGAAAGAGCTTTGGAAAAAACTTTAAGCTTTTTCCCAAGAATTTTTATGCGAATAGCCATTATAGGTACACACTCTACCGGCAAGACGGAACTTGTCGAAAAGCTTGAAAGGATTTTGAGAGAAAGAGGGAAGGATGTAAGGGTGATAAAGGAGGTTGCAAGAAGGTGCCCTCATCCCCTCAACAAGCAAACAACTCTTCAAGCTCAGGAATGGATTTTGAAAGAGCACTTAAAAGAAGAGGAAGCAAAGGCGGGTTCCGAGATTCTGATATCTGATCGTTGCTTGTTAGACAACTATATTTACATGCTCAGGAGATTTCCTGAAAAGGCTGAAAGATTTCGAGAACTTGTTCTTGAAAATGCCAGGTTTTACGATTTCATTTTCAAGACGACCCTGGACGAAAATAAGCCAGTAGAGGAAGATGGTTTTAGGGATCCTGATCCCAATTTTAGGAAGGAAATAGACAGACTCCTTGAGAAATTTCTAGAAAAACATGGCATTCCTGTTATACGGCTTCCGAAAGAAGGGGCAGAAAAATTTATTTTAAAAATACTGTTTAAAGATGAATAAGTTTACAAAAACAATCCCGATTAACGGGATTGGGGTCCATGTAGACCTTACCGCCTATAAACCGATAGTGGAGCATCCCAAATTTGTTCGTTTGGGGAGAATTCAGCAGATACCATTTGGACAAACTCTTTATGAAGGTTGCGTGCATACCAGGCGGGAACACTCGATCGGATGCTTTTACCTGACTGAACGCATCTGTAAGCATATTCAGAAGGAATACGGAACCCTGACAGATGAAGACATAAACGATCTTAAGATTTCCGCCCTCCTTCACGATCTCGGCCATGCGCCTTTTTCCCATGTGGTTGAGAATGCCTTTTCGGGTTTTAGTCATGATAAAAAGATACTGAGGTTTATCGAAGAAATAGGAGAGGAAATTGAAAAATGTCATGGAAGGGCCGAGATTGTCCAGAGCATTCTCTCACGTCAGAGCGCGCTTCATTACATAATAAGCTCCATTTTGGGAGCAGACAAACTCGATTATGTCCAGAGAGACCTTTATCACTGCGGTTTGGGGCAGGTTCCTCAATTTGAAAAGCTTTTAGATTCTTTAGTTTTTAAAAATGACAAGTATGGAGTTCTGCCTACTCAAGATGCTGGAAATGCTCTGGTAAGCTTTTTAAAAGCATGGTGGGATGCCCACCGCCAGATATACCTTCATAAAGAGGTCGAAAAGCCCAGGGCCATGTTTCAGAAGGCGCTCCTTTACGAATTCGATCCTGAAGATATCGAAGAAATATCAGAATGGGACGATTTCGAGCTGATTGCTAGATTAAGATCTTCAGAGGATAAAAGAGTGAAAAAGCTCATGAACTATCTCGAAAATAACAAATATTATAAAGAGATTGCTGTTCTGAAGCTCGACGAGTACGAGCAATACGAGGATAGCGATGTTCCTGTTTTCACCCTGACCACCTCTGAAATGAAGAAGATGAAATCCACTGAATATACAAGAAGTAAGGAAAAGGAGCTTGCAAGGGAGCTGAACATCCCGGAAGAAAGCATAATCATTACGAACTCTCAGGACATCGAGAGACTGAACCCGGAGAAAAAGGCTGTAAATTTTATCAATCACGAACCTGAAGAAGCCTCAAAAATCTATCCTGATTTTTTCAGTTACTTGAAAGAAGAAATGAACAGACATTTTGCGGTAAGGCTTTTGGTCGAGCCTGAAAGAGCGGATGAGCTGAAAAGCAAGCTTGAAGGAGAAAATATCAAAAAACTGCTAATATAAGTTTTTAAAATTTTACGTCAAGGAAAATAATGGGCGATCCGACCTATCGGAAAAATGCAGAGAAGCTTTTGGAAGCATACAAAGGTCTCAAGGAAGATATTATAAGATCTGGCTGGGATGAAATAGCAGCAGAACTTTTGGCAAATGAAATTCTTGATCTTGGCTTCTCGAAATTGAAGAAAATAAAGGAAGAATACAGGAAAAAGGGTCTTGATCCCGAAGATCCCCAATATGCAGACGAGATCGCTAAACAGATGCGCCCGACAAAAGAGGAGATGCAGAACATAGTTGCAAAAATCAAGAAGATGCTAGAAAAATCCGAAAACTATCCTGTTTGATCAGCTCAGGATAGCATCCTTCAAAGCCACAGAGCAGGGGCATGAACGCTTTTCCGGAATTTCTGGCAAAAGCTCGAAAATGAACCTCTTCACCCTTTCCTCATTTTCCTTGAAAACCCTGAGGACCTCTTCTATGTTCACGGGCTTCCATCCAGGTGCTCCGACATCATAATCGGTGACGAGGGATATTCCCAAAAAGCAGATTTCGAGCTCCCTTGCCAATACCACCTCAGGATACTGCGTCATGTTTATGACATCTGCATACCGGCTGAAAAACCTTGATTCGGCCCTGGTCGAGAACCTCGGGCCCTCTATAACAGCGATGGTCCCCTTGGGATGAAAGCGATATCCAAGCTTTTTCAGGGTCCTTTCAGCTGCCTTCCTCAGTTCCGGACAGTAGGGATCTGCTGGAGAGATGTGGATGACGCGGTTGTCATAGAAGGTGTCCTTCCTTCTGGTGAAATTGATGAACTGATCGTTTATCACAAAATCACCTGGCTTTATCCTGTTTTTCAGCGATCCCACAGCATTCACAGAGATTATCCTTTCCACCCCGAGCTTCTTTAGCGCGTAGATGTTAGCCAGATAAGGCACCTTGTGGGGCGGAATCTTGTGCTGCATCCCGTGTCTCGGGATGAACGCAACGGGTTTTCCAGAAATCTTACCTAAAAATACAGGGGATGATGTCCTTCCATATGGCGTCTTCACCTGTTTTTTTCTCGTTTTTTTCAAA
>QMZZ01000017.1 GCA_003663445.1 Candidatus Aenigmatarchaeota archaeon
GAATTTGGACGCTGGTCACATTGAATGCGATTTCTGCAAGGACATCAACTTTACCGACCTTCAACTCGTATCAGGGGACGGGATAGTCGTCAAGTTCTCCAATTCCACTTTAATCGAAAATATCAGTTTAAACAATTCGAAATTTTATGCAGAGTGGGTAGAAAACCTTTTCATAAGGAACAGCAATTCTACAAACTCTTCATTCACGATGTATGATTTAACTGGTATCACCAGTATAATTAATAATACTTTTGTTAATACTTCAACCACAGCGGATTATTATTATTCAAACACATTCAGCCCGCTTATTATCACTAATAACAATTTCTTTACCAATTCTTCGGTTTCGTTAGATACCTACTATTCGAACCTAAACTTTTCAGAAAATGTTATCCGCTTCAATTCCACGATAGAAATGTCTTATATTTACGGTAACCTCACCATTACGAAAAACATCTTTGAAAATTCAACAAAGAGAATGCTACAACTTTCCGCATATCCTTTGGGAAGCTACATAAGCTCATATTCTCCAATTTCGTATAACGGGAATGACTATACGATAGTGAGGTATTATTACTCTACAAACGGACCATATGTTGAGGTGACCCAGGACGGAGCAGACGTGTCCGAAATCGTTGATGGCTATGACAGTTTCCATCTCTGGTTAGGAACTGTTGGCACACAGAGATATACTGTATACATGGATGAATATGGTAGTTGGTGGGTGAATTGTTCTACGTTCTTTTCTTCTTTAGGCGGAACATGCGACTTTGAACAGAAATATTACTGGGTAGCTAATGAATATGGATGGAACTATACTCTGAACCAGTCATCCAGCGAGATTTCAGTGGTTTCTGGATACACCGACCCACCCTATCTTAATTTCCGTTCAGAAGTTAGAAAAGACATCTACAATAACACTTTCAGAAATATTCCGAATGTAGTAGCACTCGTTAGCAACGCAAGAATTTTGGATATAAACGGATATGGTATCAACTTTTTCGATAACAGGATCGAAAACATAAACAGCACAAAACGGCAGCCGATTATTTTCTTTTCAACCTATCTCAGCAAAATATTTAACAATACATTCTTTAATATAATCTCTGCTCATACAGCTTATCGTAGAGTATTCCTGCTCTCAGGAGCTGACAACCTTGTAGCTAACAACACATTTGAGAAAATAAATTCAGATAGGGTTTTTGGAGTTGTTGCAGACAATAACGAGATTTCAGGCAATATCTTCAACAATACAGGCTCAGAGGTTAACTATTCCATCTGGATACAGTCAGGCACAGGCAATGTCTTCCATCATAATTATTTCTATAACAGCCAGATAGAGCATGCACATTCAGAAGTGGCAGGGAACCATTTCAACACCACGGGTTCAGGAGCTAGAGGTAATTATTGGGATGATATTGAAAGCTTGGAGATTTATGATGCAGACGGAGACGGCTACGGGGATTCGGGTCCTGACTATCCTTACAGTAAAGCAAAAGGAGGAAAAGTCAGCGACTATATCGTCGATTACGGTCCGATAATCTTCGACATAACCCCACCTGTCATCACCATCATCTCACCGGAAAACAAAACCTACGGCTCTAGCTCGATCTGGGCAAACATAAGCCTGAACGAACCCGGATCCTGGGCTGCCTACAGCCTCGATGGTCAGCCAAACGTCAGTTTAGCTTCAGCAGATCAGTTTAACTGGTCAAAACTTATGACAGGCTTAACAGAGGGTCAGCACAACATCACTTTCTGGGCAAACGACACAGCTGGAAACATGAATCATACAGGTTATGTTTACTTTACGGTTGACACTAGTTTACCAATAATCACCCTCGTCCCACCAACCCCTGAAAACAACAGTCATGTTAACAGGAACTGGGTTTATATCAATGCAACGGTTCAGGATGACACTGCTGTTGATGCATGCTGGCTTGAATTAAACGGAACCAATTACACGATGACAAAAGAAGGATCAGGTTCTTCTGTGATCTGCTGGTTCAACGCGACAAACCTGCTCGACAACCTTTATGTGGGCAGGGTATGGGCAAACGACACAGTAGGAAATGCAGGAAGCTCAGAAACCCGCTGGATCTGGATAGACACAACCCCACCCACCATAACGATAATCTCCCCAGAAAACAAGAGCTATAATATCAGCTCGATCTGGGCAAACATAAGTGCAAATGAACCCTGCTCTTCAGTTAACTACAGCCTCGATGGTCAGCCGAATGTCACGATGGATTCTTCAGACAGCTTTTACTGGTCCAAATTGATGGAAAACCTTCCTGATGGTAGGCATAATATCACTTTCTGGGCAAAGGATGTGGCAGGAAACCTGAATCACACGGGCTATGTTTACTTTACTGTGGACCTTTCAGGACCCTTCTGGTCCAACAACAAAACCCAACCTTCCAGCCCTGTCACTTACCAGCCCTCTGCCTCCTATCAGTTCAACATAACCTGGACCGACCCGGCTGGGGTGGACCTAGTCTATATCCAGGCAAACTTTTCTGGTTCCTGGCAGAACTATACACCGACAAAAGCAGGAGATGAGTATTATTTGGTTGTCAGCTCCCTTCCAGCCGGTTTGTACAGCTGGGGTTCTTGGGCAAACGACACAGTAGGGAATACAAATTCAACCCCAAGGTGGATTTACCAAATAAATAAAGCTGGTTCCTCCTGTCAGCTTCAGTTCGATCCTGCTTCACCCCAAACCTATCCCGTCCAGCTTAACGTCTCCTGCTCCTGCACCAACCCAGAGGCCCAACCAAGGCTGTACAGGAACGGAACAGATGTCACGGCAGAAAACAATCAGTATGTCCAGCTCCCTGCCGGAACCTGGCACTATGTCTGCAACGTCACCGAAACCCAGAACTACACAGGAGCGGAGATTTCGGCAACCTACCAGATAGACCCTGCCCAAACCCAGCTAACGCTTCAGTCCCAGCCTTCCTGGTCCGTGACCTATCCAACAGAGATCAATGTAAGCTGTCAGGCAAACAACCAGGAAGTCCTGCTGGAGCTTTACAGGAATGACAGTCTTGTGGCTTCAGGTTACGGTCTGGTGTACGAAAAAACGACACTTTCCGTCGGTAGCTATAACTACACCTGCAACACCTCTGGCTCCCAAAACTGGACTTCAGCCTCAGCAAGTCACCTGCTAACCGTGACCCCAGCTGATATCAATCCGCCAGGGATAACCCTTGTCCCGCCAACCCCTGAAAACAACAGCCATATAAACAGGAACTGGGTTTATATCAATGCAACGGTTCAGGACGACACTGCTGTTGATGCATGCTGGCTTGAGGTGAACGGTACTAACTATACTATGTTTAAGACCGGTTCTGGCTCTTTTGTGATCTGCTGGTTAAATGCCACAAATCTGGCAGATGATCTTTACATCGGAAAGGTATGGGCAAACGATACTTATGGGAATGCAGGAAGCTCAGAAACCCGCTGGATCTGGATAGACACAACCCCACCAAAGCTTCTGAATATCAGGAACGAGTCAGTAACCTCCAGCTCTGCAATAATAAAATGGGACACCGATGAGGAAGCAAATTCAACGGTTCTTTACGGAAAAACCCAGGCTCTGGGTTCTGAAAGAAGCAGCAGTCAATACGTGCTGAACCACAGCATTACCCTGACAGGACTGGAGTCAGACACAGTATATTACTGGAATATAAGCTCTTGCGACAGAGCCGGAAACTGCAATTCCTCAGGCATCTATAGCTTTAGAACAGCCCTTTACCAGCCTCCGAAATGGAGAGGTGGGGGAGGCGTTGGAGGATGGGCCCTGCCTATCTCCTACCTTTACATCCTGGTAAACGAAACACCTCAGGAAGTCAAGATAACCCCGAGGATAATCGTGATGTTCAAGGTCGCTGAATTTGATGAGATAACCAGGAGCCTGAAATGGGTAGGAACTGAAGAGAATGCGGCTTTATTGAAGATAGTGGAAGAGGAAAGGAAATATCCGCTGAATAGCAGGGTTGACATAGACCTGAATAAAGACGGGCAGAATGATATCTGGATAACCGTCACCCAAATAGATTCCCAGCTGACATTCCTGATAGCCAAGATACCCCAGCCCAAACCTCCAGCCAAAATCTGCCAGCCCGGTGAGCTCCGCTGCTATCAAGACGAGCTTCAGAGATGCAACCAAACTGGGACAGGATGGGAGCTTGTTGAAAAGTGTCCCTATGGTTGTGTTAACCTGACATGTCTCCAACAGCCCCAAGTTCCGCTCGTTCCAGGTCAGCCACCATCCCCTGAAGTTACATCTTTACTGATAGCGATAGCTTCCCTTGCCTTGCTCTCAGGAATCTTCTATGTGAAAAGAAGGTTGAGGAAGAGCCTGAAAGAGGTTATGGAAATGGTTTACCAGCTCATTCGCGAGAAGAAGACAGATTACCAGATAAGGCAAGCCCTTCAGAAGGCAGGACTCGGAACAAGAAGCATCGATCTGATCCTACAGGAAATGAGAAAGAAACCCAACAAGCTAGATCGATTGATGGAAAGAGTTGAAAAAGAGCTGAAAGCAGGGAAAAAGAAAAAGCAGCTAAAGAAAGAGCTGCTGAAAGAGGGCTGGCCAAAAGAGATCGTGGAGATGGCACTAAAATAAAAAACCTACTCGGTATATATTCCACAAAAATCACTTCCTTGACCGTCACTATCAAGGGGTTTGAAATATACAGCCTCATCTTTGTCAATTTTTATGATAACAGAAAACTGGCAATCGATTCTTGGTAATCCGTTATAGCTTTGACAGCTATTCACCAAAGTGTCACCTTCAATTACGCCAATTAATTGTGAAGAAGAGGATGGTAATCCTTTAAATACCTTAATTTTAGTCACTCCCCATACATCTTCGCAAGGATGCTCGAAATCCCAGTTTACAGGATCGAATTTACCATCGCGAAGGCTTCTTTTTCTTATACAGTCATTATCAATGGTTACACAGTGGAGAGTGAGATTTACGGTAGCAGGGTAAGTTGGCAACTTGACAGATATCGGTGGATCTATACATGAATAACTTTCCCCATTAACTATTAACGTGCACCACTCGTTCTGGTTAATGAAATTCCAGAAATAAGGCAGTTTATTTTTCACTTTAAACGTCACATAACCTTCATCGCTTCCAGTAGCGTTGCTTACCCAAAACCTGAACTTATACTCTCCAAAATCCTTACCAGGATTCCACGGAAGATAAACTTTCAATGTTGTTCCGTCTGCGAGATAGTTTTTCGGCCAACCTTCTGGTGTGCAGGCCCTTCCTGGCTCTCCTGTCGGTGAGCATTCTGTCGGGTTTTCCATCGTTTCCCATAGATCAGGATCTTCTGTAACATTTTCCCAACCATACTCTTCTACGGTTCCGCTCACCTGAGGCCTGACCGTATGAATCTCGCCGCGGTATACCTCAAAAACGGTCTGATCGAAATAAACTTCTGGCGGATTCAAAGGTGTGGTATCACCCCCGGGTGGCTCTACTGTATTACCGGGCGGCGGCTCTACTGTATTTCCAGGAGGTGGTTCAACAGTGCTTCCTATCTGAACCGTTTCTTCATCTTGGTCCACACGGTTTCTGGTATCTTCGACAACCAGCCTGGTATTATAGGTCCCTGGTTCTGGATATCGGTAATCAAAAGCCACATAGCCGTTATCTGCTCCTGAAACCTGCTGATAGCTCTTTACAGCCGATTGTTGCTTTTCAGGGCAGTTCGTGAAATCCGCCTGTCCGTCACCGTCAACATCCCACCACCTGCAACTTATTTCAGCTCCCTCTACCTCAGAGCAGTCCTCGAAATGAACAGTGTTTCCTTCCAGGGGATAGGCACATATTTGAGCATCCAGATAGCCATTATCCTCTTTAGGCCTTCCACAACCAAAATACAAAGCCAAGCACAACCCAGTCAACCCCAAACCACCTGCCAACAGCTTTTTCTTTTCAGAAATGGCTTCATAAAGCTCTTTTCCAAGCTGATAAAGTTCTTTTGCCCTTCCCCTCAGGGCGTAAAGTGGTCTTATCTTCACAATATTAAAATTAGAAAGGGTATTTAAAAATTTAACTTTTAATCACTAAAATAAATTTATGGAAAAAAGCCTTTTGCTGGTCCTTGTTCTCATTTCAGCCGGTTCAATGCTAATCCTTTCCCTTTATCTTGCCTATATCCTGCCTTACAGTCTGCTTCCCTCGGCTCACCCAACCCTCACCTTCCTCGAATCCTCCCCAGAAAGAATCACCTTCACCAAGGAAAACATTCTCGTCACCCTCGAAAAACCCCAGCTCCAGTCACCAAAAATTGCCGTAAAAAAGGACCTCGTCTACATCTCCGGCATCCAGCCCCAAAACGCAACCGTCTACATCCAACACCCCCCTCTCGGCAGGGTCTTCACCCTTCCCCAGGTCTACTACTGCCCTGACAACCTCTTCGACCCAGAAACCCTAACCTGCAAGGAATGGCAACCCCTCCAGCAGGAATCCCTCCAGCAGGTATGCGATTACGACAACGAAACAGGCGAGGAAATCTGCCGAAACGAAACCGTCCTGACCCCTGTAAGACC
>QMZZ01000018.1 GCA_003663445.1 Candidatus Aenigmatarchaeota archaeon
AGCTTACCCTTCTCAACCTTCTTGGCCTCGGCATTCATTTCACCTACTTCTTTTTTAATTCTTGGAGTTTCTGATTTATCTGCTTTAATTCCTCCTGGATTTCCTTCAGCTCTGCTTCCAGCTCCGCCCTTTCAGCCTCCAGGATCCTCACCTGATCTTCCCTGGTAGGGGTCCAGGGCTGAACAGGCTGGACCTGTGGCTGGACTGGCTGGACGGAAGCAGGGGGAAGGGGCCTTAAGAGCCAAAACCTCCATCTCCAGCCTCGGCCAAAGCCAAAACCTCGGCCCCATCTCCTCCAGCCGAATCCAGGGAGCGGATTCATCCAGCCAGGCACACCGAAGCCTGCACAGTATCCTGCTCCTCTCCCTGTCATGGGTCCTAGACCGAGCGGACCTGTTCCGTCACCCCACGGCATTTTTATCACCTCCTTTTATTTTTGAATACTTATTCATTATTCTCTAATGAATATATATTCATAAAAGTATTTAAAGCTTTCGGTCCCTAGAAAAGTTTTTCGAGATCAAAACAGCAGGGATCGTGAAGACTGGTAATTAACCTGAAAAGCTTTTTGCAAGCAGGATAAAGCCGATACCCAGGAGAAAGACCAGAAAGGTAAGAACGGATTTCCTGAGGCTTTTCTCCCTGTGGAGCTCTGGAATAAGGTCAGAGGTCGAGATGTAAAGAAATCCTCCTGCTGCTATCGGAAGGAGGAAGATGACGAAACCCGGGATGCCAGAAAGCATCCAGCCCAAAAGACCACCAAGAACGCAGGTGAGCTGGGAAAGAAAATTGTAAAACAAGGCCTTTTTTATTTTCATCCCTCCATAGACCAGAACTCCGAAGTCACCTAGCTCCTGTGGGATTTCGTGCGAGATTATAAGTAGGGTCGTTATCCAGCCGAAAGCAGGACCTATCCAGAATCCGGCAGCTATGATAAGGCCGTCTATGAAATTATGGATCCCGTCTCCAAGAAGCATAAGATAGGTGTAGGGATGAACAGGGCAGGCGGTTTTATGGCAGTGATGCCAGTAAATGAACTTTTCCATTAAAAAGAAAAGGCAGAAACCCAGGATTAGGAGGGAAAATGCAAGAAATGAGGAAAGACTTTCGAGTGATTCGGACAAAAGATGGTAAAAACAACCTGCCAGCAAGCTTCCGGCAGAAAAACCGACTAAAGCCATCAAAAGCTTTTCCAGGGTCTTTTCGCTTATGAACAAGCTAAAGCCGCCTATAAGAGCTATCAAACCGTCTATCAGGCATGCCAGTAAAATCAATTCAAGCATCTAAACCCATCCCATTACCATAGCTATACCCAGAAGCAGGATGATAATTCCGGCTATCAAATGGAGATACCTGATATTCTTTTCTTTCCATCCGGAAACAGATTCGACGGTTGTGAATCCGGCATAAACCCCAGCTGTTATTGCGAGCATGGGGCTTATGAAGATCAGATTGTAAAGCAAAAGCCACGGAAGAACGCTTAAGAGCTCGAAAGCCGAGAGGATCCCTCCAGCCACGATATAGGGACCGATTGTGCAGGGAAGGAGGAAAACTGTCACGAATGCACCGACTATAAAAGCTCCTTTAGCAGATGTCACCCCTGCTATTAGCTTCTGAACCTTAGGTCTCAAGCTCAAGGGCATCTCCGTTGCTATCCCTCCTGGTTTATACCGGAAGAAGTCCTTCAGGTTAAGAATACCGAGCAGGATAGCAACGATCCCCAGGAGCTTATAGAGCCAAAGTCTTATGAAGGTCAGGGCCTGAACGAGCTGGAAGAATCTTATGATAACGAGACCGTAAAAAAGATAGAGGATGAAAACGGCTGAGGAAAATGCCAAACCTGCATGCAATACGGCTCTTTTTTCTTCAGGCCGGTAGGTCAGGATCGCTACGAGAAGGAATGTCAGGACTGCCAAAGCACAGGGATTAACAGCGTCCACAGCTGCCAAAGAGACTATTTTCGAAATGGTCAGCATCATTTTTTCATTTTCTGATTTTTAATTTTTTTCTTCCTTAAGAGATAGCTAAGGAGGATGAAAAGAAAAGCTATAACTAAACCGAGAATGAGATAGCTCTGCGCCTGAATACCCTGATCGCAGTTTTTTACGGTTTGCTTGCCGGCTTGTCTCCATTCCAATACCCAGCCATCCAGCTGGACCGCGTGATCGAAGGTTATCCACGAGCCTGATATCGGAACTGGCTGAGGATCTATTTCGGTTGCTGTCAGCTGAGAAAGATCGGAAAACAAAAGCTCCTTGTAATTTCCGAGCGGTTTTTCACCTGTCCTTATCAGGACCCTATCACCCGCCCAAATTTTCGGGCTTCCTGGCAGGTCCTCAACCTCTTCGAAAGGAACCTGACCATCAAGAAGCGGGCAGGGACTTCCGTTTACTTCTTCTAGGGTCTTTTCGAGGTTCTCGAGAATCGGGATGTCACCGATTATGCTCTTGTTACTGAAGATTATCAACGGGATGCCCAATCCTGTCCCGTATCTGTCTGCATACTGCATAAGAAATACTGAATTCTCCTGCTGCTGATAGATCTCGTATTCGATTATCACAAGGTCAGGATGCTTCTTTAGGACCTGGCTGAAAATGAAGGGATCCGTTTTCGCACAGTGAGGGCAGCCTACACCCGTAAAGTAAACAGCGCAGGTATAGGCATGAGTAACCGGGAGCAAGAGGATGAAGAGGAAGAGAAATCTTTTCATATTATTTATATTACTTATCAAATTTAAACCCTGAGGGCCAAAAGTATCAGGATTCCGGAAATCACCGCAAAAACAGCGAGAAAGATTCCCCAGGGGATGATCGGGATTGCAGGAGCTTCCGGAACTTCTGGTTGAACAGGCTGGATTTCTGGTGCTTTCACTATCGGGCTGAACACAGCTATAATGCCGCTATCCAGGATCGCCTTTACCTCTACCAAAAGATCGGCCTCACCGTCTCGGTCCAGATCGAGCTCGTTCTGTCCGATCCCGATCTCAACCTCGCTTCCGTTTACCTCAAGAACGGCTGTTAGGTTCTTGGTTTCTCTTAGAACTATCAAGGTCTCGTTCAGCTGAACAGAATCGGAAAGGTTCAGGAAGATTTCTTTCCCTGAGATATCCTGGAACCGGTAGGATTTCGGCTCGATTGCAGGTTTTTTCTCTTCTGGTGGAGCTGGAGCTCCAGCCCCTCCACCACCTCCCCAACCCGAGGGTCTCCTGGGTTTTGAAACCGTCAAAATCTTGCTTATATTTGCTATCGAACCGTCAGAATCTTTAACAGTCAGGATCACAAGATAACTCCCTTCAGTATTGTAGGTGTGTTGGACCCTGGGTTGGGTCGAATTTAGCTTATTCCTGTCCCCGAAATCCCAGGAATAGTTAACAATCTGGTCCCAGCTTTCGGTCGGGCTGGCGTCAAAGGTGATGGGCTTCCCGGTTTCATGACCTGACCAGGTAAAATCAGGAAGGGGGACGGAGTCAGAGATGTTAATAGTTTTGCAGAGAAGGGAAGAAACATTATAGCTGTCTGTCAGGTTCAGGCACACCTGGTACGTCCCGTTCTGCTGGTAAAGGTGGCTCGGGTTTTGCTCCATACTGCTCTCACCGTCTCCGAATTCCCAGAGCCATTCTGTTTGGTAAAAGGTTTCCGAGAGATCGGCAAAACTGACATTTTCTCCTTCCACAGGGCTTTCCGGAGACCAGGTGAAGTTCGGTTTGGGTGTTAGGTTCAGGATCAAAGTTATGGTTTTTTGAGAATCGAGCCAGATCTCGCTCTGGTTTTTGGCGGTTTTGAATCCTGCCTTGAGCAGATATGGGCTGAAATTCAGCCTGGAATCTGAGTTGTTGATTTCGTATTCAGGAAGGCTTTCTGAAAGCCTCCCTCTTCTTAAGAAAAGGCTCAGATTCAATCTCTCTGAGCTTATATTCAGGCTCGAGTTCTTGATAAGGTTTCCTAACTGATCCTTGATCAGAACCGTTAAGGTCCAGTTAACCCTTAGCTTCGTATTATTTTTCGTTTGACCTATCTGGTTTTCAGAAAGGATATCAGGATTATAGAGGATGTCAGAAAGCCATATCCCCTCTTCTGCCCCAGAGATAGTGTTGTTGCTGATGTTTGCCTGACCGTTCTGCCCGAAAATAGCTACGGACGCATTTTCGATTTTGTTTTTGCTGATGACAGCATCTTGCCAGAATTTTATACCCCAATCACATTCAAGCTGATTCTCGCTCAGGTTGTTCAGACCAGACCGGGTGGTATAGATATTCATGCAGGTTTTACCTGTCAGGTTATTTCTGAAGATGGTGTTGTTTGTCCCGTCTCTCCACGTCTTTATCCCTGTTTCTGCCTGAATCCTGTTAAGGACGACGGTGGTGTTTTTGTTTATCTCCATACCTATCCATGCATCCTGAATAGTGTTGTTGAAGATAAAGGCTGGTGGATTGAGCTCTATAGCGTATCCCTGACCCGGATAGTTCGTGAAGAGATTGTGCGAAATGTTTCTGTAGGTATTCGAATAGTAATCGGCTATCTTTGAATTTATGAAGGTGTTGTTTTCGATTCTGTCACCGATAACCTCACCGCAGTTTATGAAGGTGTTGTTCAGAATGACAGCCCTCGTATAGTGTTCAAATCTACAGCCTTCAAAAGCATTGCCGGAAATCGTTACACCAGGACCTGCATCTCTTATAGTGACGAGATAAAACGTGTTATTCTTCATCACACCTTTGGTATTCCCGAAGATTATTTTCCCGTTGGAAAAATTGTTTCCTGAAAAAGTCAAATTATCAGAATGTATGTATAGTATCATGCTGTTGCCTTCTATTAAGTTGTTCAGGACTGAAAGGTTTCCTGCACACTGCAGACTTGCCTCTAGACCAGGAATCCTGTTATTAATATAGCTGTGATCCTGGCAGCTTGAACCAGTTGAGACAGGATAAAGTGTGTTGTTGAAAAGGCAGTTCTTAAGAGTCACATTCTTCCCGACCGTATAGAAGAACCAGAGACCCCAGCTCGATTCCTCTTTTTTCAGTTCAGGAGACAGCGATAGATTCGAGAAATCGCAGTCCACCACCAAATCGTTTCCGTTTATTATAACTACCTGGGTCAGTCCGGCTTTCCTCGAAAGCATATAATTCCCTCTGCATATCCTGGCAGATTCCCCTATCGTCATAGCCCTGAGTTTTATGCACTGGGAAAGGTTCATCCTTAGCGGGACATAGCTCTGGTTCGGCTTTATCCAAAGATCATAATTCCCGACCATGTTCTTGAAAGCCGAGATTTTGAACCTGGTGAAATTCTGCCTGAAACTCTGGTTTATCCTGAATTCGGGAAGGCTGAAAATTTCTGTATAGCCATCCTCGGCTGTAAGGGTCTGGTAGAAGAGACTCCCGTTTTCGTCCTCGGCTCTCACCTCTGCCTGAGCAACCGGCCCGTCGTTAGTGAAAACATAGGCTTGCACTTGCCATTCCTTGCTCACATCAAGCCCGTTTCCCTGAAATCTGTTTGTCTTGAGGATTAGATCGGAATCGAGAGCGAATACACCCTTTCCATTTTCTGTAAGGTTGCATCCAGAAATTCTGGCTGAAGAGTTTACGATCTCGATCCCTGTTTGATATCCTGATATCCGGCAACCTCTGACATCGGCCCAGGCTTCTATCCTTATCCCCTTTCCTTTCTTTCCTTCTTGAAAGATGAGTGAAGAGTTGCAGTCTATCGATATATTTTCTCCCTTAATGAGAATCGCGGGGAAGGAGAAGCGGGAGCTCAGATTGTAAGCTGTTTTGGGCAAGCTGTAGCTTCTGTTCGACTGGTTAAGGATTATCTGGAAATCCGTTGAATTGGCAAAGGAAAGGGCATCAGAGAGCTGGGAAAACTGGCAGGAATCGCACACGTAAATCGCTCTCGGATAAACGAATACCTGTCCTGATTCGCTTGCATTTTCGAATCCGTCTGCCTGACAGCGGATTGTGAAATTGTAATAACCGGGTTCGGTGAAGTTTATCCTTCTCTCGAAAAGACCGGTCATGCTGTTGAAATCCATCTGATGGCTTCCGTTGAGCTCTAACCAGCAATCTCCTGAAGCTATGCTCTGGCCAGAAGATCGGTTGGTATAGTTTGCATAGAACCCTATCCATTCATAGGCCCTGCCCCCGTCGGTCCATATTTCTAGTTTAGAGTTGTTTTCGGCCCAGTAACTCGAGAATCCCTGAACATCGAAAACCAGGGTCGCGTTCTCATAAGATACTATCTGGCAGTTCGTGCATACCCTCCCGTCCTTCATCACCACAGGCGTATGGGTAAAGGAAAGGTTGTAGAGCTCGATCCTTGCAGAGGTGTTGAATCTTTTGCAGACATCCTTGGAAAGAAGCGTCAGGTTATTTCTTTCGAGTAGGAAGCAGTAACTTATGAAGCTGTAATTTACAGGTTGGCCGAAGCTCACAGATGCATTTTCATTCTTTATAGCACTTCCGTTGAATTGCGGAATAGCTGTTACGGCATTAT
>QMZZ01000019.1 GCA_003663445.1 Candidatus Aenigmatarchaeota archaeon
ATTTAAGCCATTTTCTATCCGAAAAAAAGGATATCTTGAAATATAAATTCAAAAATCCATTTTTGAACCGTATTTTTCGATGAGCTTCTCAAGCTCCTGTCTTTCTTCAGGTGGGATGCTGGAATCAAACTGCATCTTATCGCCCTGTTGTGCAGCAGTTATAATCCTGTTTTTCAGGGCAGAAAAACTCGGATATTTCCTTCCGTTGTCATACCATCCTCCGTCTAGGTCTGGCTTTAAGACCTCGTAATATTCGTCTGAATATCCGTCACCTTTCCTTTTTCTCACGAGGTATTCCATAATTTTTGATATAGATCGTACCGGTTTTTAAAGATATATAAAGCACCGATAATCAGGATCGATCTTCCTGAACTTCACCCTGTCACCCTCTAAAAGCACGAAATCGCCAAAGAAATAGCTTCCGACAGAGATTATAACGCTTGCATCAGCTCCTGGTAGCTCTGTTTCTTCTTCCTTCTCCTTAGCTCTCTTCCAGGAAATCACATTTCCCTCTTTTTTGAAAAATGCTGAAACATGGTCATGACCCCTTATCATAAGCTCGTATCCTCTTTCCTCAAGCTTTTTAAAGTTACTCCAAAGGTTTTCGAGCTCGCCTTCTGTTCCGAGGAGCCTGTACCATAGCGGCCTGAGCTCTTTAGGACACTCGGGATAGCTTTCAAGAGAACCTGCAAGCCCGCCATGAATCACTAGTGCCTTCCTTCCTGCTATCTCTCCTGTCCAGATCGTATTTTTTGCCAGGCTTTCAAGATATTCCCAGGCATTCCGGTTATCCACAAGCTCTTTCTTCAGATCCTCGAATTTCATATCTATGTAATTTGTCCAGATGCCAGAGGTTATCTCATCGTTATACAGAAAAGCCAGGTCATGATTTCCGGGAACGGTTATCGTTTTATAGTTTTTTCTTATCTCCAGCCATTGCTCGATGCAAGCAGGGGTATCGAAATCTCCTAGACAGACGATCTGATCGGGCTTTTCCTCCTCTATCACCTTCTGGATATCCTTCAGATCCCTTCCGTGGATGTCACCGAAGAGTAGATACTTCATTTCTTGAAATTGACAGAAAAATTTAAAAACCAATCACCCTAAAGGTTCTAATCCTTTTGCATGCATATGAATCCCTACCGACATAATACACCAGCTTACCCTTCTCCCATTCTGTCTCGAAAGTCAGTCCAAGTTCAGAGAGAAGCTTTTCGAGTCCCTCTATAACACTAGCAGGGATCCCAGGAAAGTCCGGGGATTCAAGCTCGAAGTCGAGAAATCCGTAATCTATATCGAACTGTTCAGGTCCTCGGAAAACCCTTTCAGAGTAATAATCAGGATCCAGAAAAAGCTTGACAGCCTGTCTCTTTCCTGAAGCGACCCTATAAATCTTGCTTTTCTCTTGTTTTTCGATATCCAGCCTCCATACTTTTTCGAGCCGGATCATTGTAAAAGTTTAGGTGGAGAGCAAGTAGGCTCTGGCAGGCCCTTTATCTTGAAAACATAAACCCCGTCCCCCTGGATTTTTCCCTCGAGCTTGAACCCGTATTTTTCGCAGAAAGCCGAAAGCTCCTCCTCAAGGTTTGCCGGAATCCCGTCCTTTTCCAGCCAACCCAGACAGTAAAGGGTTTCCAAAAAGTCTGGATCGTTTCTGAACTGCTCAGGATCCCAGAAACCCTGATAGGATCCTGGATCTATTACTAGCTCAAGCTCTTTCTCGAGTCCAAGGTAAAGCCTGATAAACTTGGGTTTTTCCTGATAAGGGATCTGCAGCTCTGCGAGCTCTTTCAGGAAGTCATCCATAAAGAAAATCTAAGCAGAAATCTTTTTAAAAAGCATCTCGCCCTTTTTCGGCTTTCCCTCAAACCGCCCGAACTTTAGCTGCTGAAAATTGCCGAGTTTTACACCAAGCTGTTGGCAGATTTTTTCTGCCGTATCAGGCATGAAAGGGCTTATGAGAATAGCTATTACCCTCAGGGCTTCAAGAAGATTGTAAAGAACCCCAGCCAGTTCTTCTCCCTCCAGCTTCCACGGTTCCCTTTCGTTTATATACCTGTTAACAGCCTTGAGGAAATCCCAGATAGCCTCCAAAGCATGATGAAACTCGAGTCTTTCCATATGTTTGTCTATCCTTTCAAAATCCAGGAGATTACTGAGCTCGTCTTCTCCTTTTATTTCTCCCTGATATCTTTCCGCCAAGCTCAGGACGCGGTAAACCAGATTTCCTAACTCAGCAACCAGCTCTCCGTTATGCCTTTCGACAAGGGCCTTCTCTGAGAAATCCCCATCCTCACCGAAAGGGATATGGCGGAGAAGGAAGTATCTAAGGGTGTCAAGACCGTACTTTTCGGCGAGCCAAATCGGGTCTATCGCATTTCCGAGAGATTTCGATATCTTCTGCCCGTCGATTGTCAGGAAACCATGAGCATAAACCCTTTTCGGCAACGGCTCTTCCGCAGAAAAAAGCATTGCTGGCCAGATGACGGCATGAAATCTCAGGATATCCTTCCCGACCAGATGAAGCTCTGCGGGCCAGTTTCCCTCCGAGCCGGAAATGTAGTTAAGAAGCGCATCAAACCACACCCAGAACCTGTGGCTTTCATCCACAGGCAGGGTTATTCCCCAGTCAAGCCCTGGTCTCGAAATGCTGATGTCCTTAAGTCCTGCCTTGATGAAGCTTATCACCTCGTTCCTTCTGCTTTCCGGCTGGATAAAATCAGGATTCTTTTCTATGTAATCCAGAAGCTTTTCCTGATACCTGGAAAGCCGGAAGAAATAATTTTCCTCTGAAAGCGGTTTAGGTTTTTTCTTGTGAAGCGGGCAAAGCCCGTCTACAAGCTCGGATTCTGTCAGAAAAGCTTCACATCCTTCACAGTAAAGACCCTGATAGACCCCTTTATAGATATCTCCCTTCTCCCATACCCGCCTGAAAAATTCCCTCACAACCTTCTTATGCCTTTCCTCGGTCGTTCTTATAAAACCGTCCCAGCTTATCTTAAGCTTTTTCCACACCTCGATCCACTTTTTTGCCATTTCGTCCACATACCTCTGAACATCCTGATATCCTGCCTCCTTTGCAGCTTTTGAGACCTTTATCGAGTTCTCGTCCAAACCCGTGAGGAAAAACACCTTCTTCCCTTTCAATCTGTTCCATCTCGCAAGCACGTCGGCAGCTATCGTGGTATAGGCAGAACCTATCGTCGGTTCACGATTCGGATAGTAGATCGGCGTTGTGATGAAGAACTTTTCAACCATTTATAGCTTTATTTCAGCTTAAATTTATTTTTGTAAAGAGAAAGGCAATGATGCAGGTAGTTCAGGATCTCCTGCTGATTGAGCTTGCTCTCTCCATACCGTCTGTTTTCGAACTTGTACGGAATCTCCTTTACCTTCAGGTCAGCCTTTGCGAGAATTTCCAGCAAGATCTTAAAGCCCTTTGGATTCAGATTATCAGGAAGTGACTCTTTCCTGATGCAGAAGAACCCTGACATAGGGTCCTTGATGCTGGTTAGGGGTTTTGCAAGCAAGGTCGCACCCCAGGATATCAGCCTTCTTTTCCAAGACCATTCTCCGCAAGATCCGCCAGCTATATACCTGCTTCCAACCGCCACATCCCAACCGTTTTGAACAGCCGAAAGAAGCTGAGGGAGCTTCTCTGGTGGATGGGAGAGGTCAGCATCCATTACCGCCAAAACATTTCCCTTCGCTTTTTCGAATCCTGCGAGAACTGCAGAGGAAAGCCCGAGCTTCCCTTTCCTGCAAACCAGCCTCAGGTTTCTGTACTTTCTTTTCAGCTTTCTTACAATCTCTGCCGTTCCGTCCGGAGAGTTATCATCCACCACGATTACCTCGAACTGCCTGCCTTTTAAGCTCCTGTAAATTCTGGAGAGAAGTTCAGGGATATTTTCCTTTTCATTATAAGTCGGGATAACGATAGAAAGGAAAGGGTTCTCAAGCTTGGGTCTTTTCGCCAGCTTCCATGTCCAGTTCAGGTTTATCCAGTAATTCCAAAAGGTCGCGCAAGCTATTCCGAAAAGGTTTGAAGTCAGATAGTAAAGGCCTGCCTGGGTGAGGATGAAGAGAACAGAGAGGTTTATGATCAAGCCACCCATAGAAACGAGATTGAATCTCGGAAACCTTTTGAGCGAAGCCTTCTGCCTTCTGTCCCTAAAAGTCCAAAATTCGTTCAGCAGATAGTTATTGAAAATCGAAACTTCTATCGCTATCAGGGCTGAAAAAAGATAGTAAATCGCGAACTTTTCAGTCAAAAGCCAGAGAAGACCTTCATTTACCAAAACCCCTGAGAGCCCCACAAGGCAGAACCTGAGGAATCTAGCAGAGACCATATTCACAGAGGATCGCCGAAAGGTTTTCTAGGGGCAGGAATCCTGAAAAGGTCTTCTTACCGTTTATCACCAGAGACGGAAACTCTGTGAAATTATAATAAGTCTTTAAAGCTTGAATTGACGGTTCGTCAACATCAGCACTTATCGTAAAGATCAGCAAATCCCCGTCAAACTTTTGCTTTAGATATGTCAGGACCCATGCCTGATCATCACAGGGATTCGGGGTGTATTTTTCACAGGACTTTGAAATAAAGAAGAGGATAGTCACGAATTTTGCTTTGCAGGAATCCCTCACCTTTTCAGCCATCAACCAGTAATTTATGGAGGTTTTATAATATTCTGCCAAAACTCTCTGAAAATCTGAATAGTCCCTTATCTCATCTCCAGGTCCTGCTGAGAGTTTGGAGCCGATCTTTTCATAATCTTCTGCTATCCCTGTTAGCATCCCCTTTAAGACAGGACAACTAACATTTCCGCCAAAAAAGTCGAAGAAGAGAAGCTGGAACTGAAAGTCACGAAGGTTATCTGAAAGTGCCCCGATCCTGTTTTCGAGATATCCTATTTTTTCAAGATTAAGGACATATCCAAGACTAAATCCTGCAAGGAAAATCAGGGCTGAGATAATCAGGGCTGAAAGGATTATGGACTTGTCAAACTTTTTTCTCATAAAAATAAATATCAAAAGTTTTATTTACCACTTTGCCTTCACCCTGAACACCTCGTTCAGAAGGGCAAGCGTCCAGAAGACGGTGAGGATGAAGGGAAAAACGAGCAGATAAAGGAAATATCCCGGCTTGTTTTTCTTGAAAGGCATCCTGCTGATCCTGAACGATTTCAGAAGAATCCATGAAGCTATGAAAAGGCTGATGACAGTCAGGAAAAAAGGTGTTGAAAGCTTGAAAAGATAGCCGAAGAGATCGAAACCCGAGAGGAAAACCGAAAGGTCCCATCCGACAAGCCCTGCCTTTCTTACTATATCGGTAAAAACGACCAAGCCGTAATTCAGCATCATGAAGAATATAAGGATCACGGCAAATGTTGCGATGAAGTTTGCTGGCAGGAAGAAGAGCCCGAGATTTCCGTATTTGCTTCTGAAAAACATATGCCTGTATTTCAATGAGTTCCTTATACCTCCCCGGTACCATCTTATTCTCTGTTTTAAAAGCTCTTTGAATCTGGCAGGGCATAGGGTATATGAAATCGCCTTAAGCTCGTTTTCTATCTTATAACCAGCCTCGTGGATCCTGAGGGCTATTTCCATATCTTCTGCCAGATTCTTTTCATCAAATCCCCCTAGCTCGAGCAGGACAGATTTTCTGTAAAGGGTGAAGACACCAGGCGTTACGTGAACAGCATCCAAGAAAGCAAGGATCTTTCTAAGAAAGATGTTCAGAAGATATTCGGCATGTTGTATTTTTTCCCAAAAGTTTTCTTTCTTGAGCACTTTAAGGGCAGGGGTTACTGCTGCTATCTGTGGATCTTCAAAGTAGCCCACCATTTTTTTCAGAGCTTTCGGGCTCACAACAGAATCCGCGTCCAGACAAGCGACAAGCTCGCCTCTCGCATGTTTAAGCCCCTGATTGAGGCAGTAGGCTTTTCCTCTGTTCTTGGGATTGTTGATTATTTTCACCTTTTTCCCAAACTTCCGGATCTTTTCAAGCGTCCTGTCCTTTGATCCGTCATTGATCACTATAACTTCGAGGAGCTTTTTGGGATATTCAAGATTGAGAACGGATTTTATCGCTCTCGAGATGTTTCTTTCCTCATTATAAGCAGGGATGAGAACCGAAACTGAAGGAAGTCTTCCAGCTTTCGGACCCTTCCCAAGATTTTCCCTGTTTCTGAAAAGCGTCAAAAGCCACACCACGGCTAGGAAAACGAATATGTACCAGACGATATAGTTGATAAAATTTAGCCATTGCATAAAATTTTTAGGGCTCGTAAAAATAAATTTGTACCCTATCGCTTATTTCTTTTTCCAAACGGAATTTAGAACTCTTTTGGATTTCTTCAAGGGTGGGTGTTCTGTTTATGTCTTTGAAAAGCACATAGTATCCCTTTCTATCCATAATATCGGATATGTTAAATTTTTTC
>QMZZ01000020.1 GCA_003663445.1 Candidatus Aenigmatarchaeota archaeon
CCAGTATGCTTCCTTATTTCCGCATTTCGGACATATCTGCTTAACTTTTGGCAGGGCCTCACCCTGTTTTTCTATCATCACAACAGAATCCATCGGTTTCTTTTCTATCGTTTCCTTTATCGTTATCTTTTTCGCTGCTTTAAGCTTATATCCGCACTTTCTGCATACCAACAGTTTCTTTCCCTTCTGCTCCCTGACTATCATTATCGATCCGCACTTAGGACAGAACTGCATGCTTCCACCTCCTCCATCCCCAGTTAAGGCTGTAGCCGAGGATGATAATGAGAGCTATCCAGAAAAGATTCGGAAGAACAAGTTCTGTAAATAGGATTTTCACCCAGCCCAGGAACGGGATTATAGCTATCACCTTTCCGTGGATCGATTCGGGTCTGATGGATTTTTCGAAGGGGAGTTGATGGGGATTTGCATCCCCTTTAGTTTGAAATGTTCCGTCAGGATTTATATATATTACCCTATGGACGATCGGGGTTGATCCCGGATCAGGAGAAAAGACGATTATGTCTCCTGGTTTGAGCTCTTCTGGTGGAGTGCCGACCAGGACGAGCAGGTCGCCTTTATAAAAAGTCGGGACCATCGAGTTCGACTCAACCGCAACCACAGGCATATCGGTTGAAAGGGCAAGAGCAAGCGCCTGGTTTACCGCAAGGGCTAAAAATATCCCGAATATTATATATGCGAGATCAAGAAGCCATTCTCTCATCCCTAAAAATTTGTGGATGGTTTATTTAAAGCTTATGGGCCCCTTCCTCTGAGCTCTTCCTTTCCCTTAAGCTTAAGAAGCTCCTTCTCAAACTTGTTTAAAACCCATCTCATAGCTTTGGTTATGTCCCAATCATGATCGTCTGCATAAAAGATGCCCTTTTCTGTTATCAGTTTTGCCTTTATAGACCATTTCTGCCTTTTACCCTCTTTTTCATACCTGTCAAAATGTGCATGAAGTTGCTGGACAGGAAGGAATTTAGACCATTTCTGAACAGCATGAGTTATCTGTTCATCCAGCACAGCTTTCAAAAATGGGTCTAGATCCTGGATTCCGGAAAGCTGAACCCAAACCCCAGCAAGCTTTTTGATAGCTAACCTTAGGATCGGCTTTGGAGTCAGGATCCCGACCGGTCTCTCGCCTTCAAGCACGACGCATGCAGGTAGTTTGAATTTTACCATCTTTTCGATAGCCTGTTTAAGGTTATCTCCCAGCTTTAGAGTCGGGACATTTTTCTGAACAAAGCCCGAGATGCTTACTTTGTCGAGGTCAAGGGACTCTCCTGCCCTTTCCCCCAACTTCGCCCTCTTTTTCTGAATATTCGCCTTCAGCAAATCCAGAATATCGATGATTCCAACAAACCTTCCATCCCTGTCAACCACCACAAGCCTGGAAACCCCTGTATCCCTTAGGATGGACTGGGTTGTTGTGATGCTTTCACTGACCTCTACGGAGAAAGGTACTGCCATAATTTCATCCACTTTCTTGTCCCCAACTTCCTTTTTAACTAGCTGAAGCATCCCGATCTTTGTCAGGATATAGTACTCCTCATCATGCCTTAAAGGAAGGGCCGGCCAGTCATTTATGACGATGGCTGTTAAAAGATCATCTAGAGGTGTTTCCGGAGAGAAAGGTTTTATAGGCCTCACAAATTTTCCTATCTCTGTTTTCTCAGGCTCAGGGACTTTCTTTTTCCCGAAATCCCTTACCCATAGGAGCCCGCGATATTCTCCGTTGATAACGATCGCCGAATCGAGCTTTTTCGATAGAAGAGCTGACTCTACCTTAGAAACCGGCTCCTCAGAGCTGAAGATCACGGCTTTTTCAGCAACGTCTATCGGGTTCATAATCCTGTTTTCTGCAACCTTTTCATCTCCTTGGTGATATATCCTGCTATAACGTTCCTGACCTTTTTGGATTTGAATTCCATTATCGAGTTAAGGGCTTGCTTGTTTTTTTCAAAATCCGTCGTGAACTTATCGCTGTGTTGAGTAAGGAGGTCATGTGCAAGCTTCTTTATCTGTGCGTTTTTTATCCTTCCCATATCCTATATTTCCTTTCCTGCTTTTAATGGGGTGGGTGGGATTTGAACCCACGACACACCGGTCTTCAGCCGGTTGCTCTCCCCCTGAGCTACCACCCCGCGCCCGGGGCAGGACTTTCGCCCTTATTTTCGAACCTGCGACCCCGTGGTTAACAGCCACGTGCTCTACCTACTGAGCTACCCGGGCTATAAATTATTTTTTGCTTTGATTTTAAATTAAGTTAGGCTGAAAGTCGTGTTATCGAACCTGAGGTGCAGGCTCGAAACATTTCCGGAAAGCACGATCCTGTCTTTTTTTATTTCGATCTTACCAGAGAACTCAGAGAGATCTAGGTTTCCTGTTCCTGTTAGGTTTTCCAGCCTAAACCGAGTTTGCTTCAGGGAAAGTGCCGGAATAGTGAGGTTTTCGAAACCGATTTCCTGGATAGGGACCTTAAGCGATAGGGTTTCCATTTTTGGCTTGAACTCGAGCTGACCAGAGGCAAAATCCGCTTTTACCTCTCCCTGAAATCTCTCGAGGGTGAGGTTTGAAAAGGAAAGGTTGCTGGGTTTCTTGAGCTCGAAACCGAAAACCTGAGGGAAGATCTCAAGCTCTATCGGTTTTTCAGATTTAAGAAGCTCTGGTGGATTGAAGATTTCCTGAAAATCCATCGGCATAAAATGCTTGACACCGAAAAATGCAGAGATCGCCAAAAGGGCTGCAAAAATCGCTAGGAGAAGTTTCCACATATTTTTATTATTAATTCCTGCACTATATATTGATTATGTGGTTTCAATGGAGTGGTGATGCCTGGTCCTGGATCATCTGGTTCATCTTTCTAGCTGTCTTCTTCATGATCTATCCGAGATTGATGATAAGTCAGATAATGTGGAGGATAGACAGAACAGCAAAGGAGCTCGAGGATCTGTCAGAAGAGGCAAAGGGATTTATCATAAGGAAAATATCTGAAAGGCCTGATAGGCGACTTAAGGAGGCCATAAACCGGTTTTTTGAGTTCTTTATAATCCAGCCCGTTTCCCTTGATCCGTTTGGACTTGTGAAAAAACTCGAGCACATCCTGAAAGAGGAGGAAAGGAGGTTTAAATGGTTTGTTGACCAGGTAATGCCGAGGGCGGATCAAGAGAAAAAAGCATGCATAAGGATGGGTTTGGCAGGAGGGATAACGCTTTATGATCTTGCAAAGATAGTGAGACATTATGTCGAGCTTGTGAGAAAGACCAAGAATATTCAGATAGCCCTTATCCTTCAGATGCAGCTTCCGCAGATAGAGAAGCTCGCCAGGGCGCTTTTCAGAGGAACAAAAGCGCTTACCCTTGGAATCCCAATTGGGGATGGAATAGGGCCATTGGTTGGGGCTAAACTTATAGGCAGGAAAAAACCAAAGGAATATGAAGAGGATGTTATAGGTACCGAAATAGAGATAGACAAAAAGCATGTAATAGTGCTGAGGGCAAAGGGACCAGGGGGCAGAACAGGTCATCCTGAAAGGGCGATAGAGAAGATAGTGAAGAAGAGGAAGATATCAAAGATAATAACGATCGATGCAGCTGCAAAGCTCGAGGGTGAAAAAACAGGCGCGGTGGCTGAGGGTGTTGGTGTAGCTTTCGGTGGTTCCGGAGTTGAAAGGAGTCGGATAGAAGATCTTGCTGTTAAGTACGATATACCTCTCGATTCCATAGTCGTGAAGATGTCAGCAGAGGAGGCGATAATGCCGATGAAAAAAGCGGTTGCAGATGCTGTTCCGAGGGTTCTTGAGGCTGTCAGAAGGGCTCTGGCTGATGTGAAGGGACTTGCTGTCATCGTTTGCGTCGGGAATTCTTCAGGGATCGGAAATACAGAAGCCGAACTTGAGAAAACCTACAGGCTCATCCAGAAATACGGAAGGGAAAAGAAAAAGAAATAATGGAACTTTTTGCGGATCTTCACCTGCATTCAAGGTTTTCCAGGGCAACCTCTCAGGACCTGACCCTTGAAAATCTCGAAAGATGGGCAAGAATAAAGGGTTTGGGTCTTTTGGGAACAGGCGATTTCACACATCCTCAATGGTTTTCTGAGTTAAGGCAACTCGAAGAGGAAAACGGGATTCTCTTGAGCAGGACAGGTTTTCCGTTTTTGCTGACGGTTGAGGTTTCGAATGTCTTTCAGGCAGGAGGGAAGCAGAGAAGGATTCATTCCATTATTTTGGCTCCAGGTCTTGAGGTTGCTGAAAGGATAAGGGAATGGCTAGGGAAAAGGGGCAGGTTGGATTATGACGGAAGGCCGACATTCGGTTTTTCTTGCAAGGAGCTCCTAGAAGGGCTTTTGGAGATAGATCCCTGGATAGAGCTAATCCCGGCACATGCCTGGACCCCATGGTATGGCATTTTCGGATCCAAATCAGGGTTCGATTCTCTCGAAGAATGCTTCGGTGAGCTTTCAGGCCATATCCATGCTTTAGAGACGGGTCTCTCATCCGATCCTGAGATGAACTGGAGGCTGTCTGCTTTGGACCGCCTTTCCCTGGTCTCCTTTTCTGACTCCCATTCCTATTGGCCCTGGCGGCTCGGTAGGGAATGCACGGTTTTTTCCTGCAAACCGGATTATAGGGCTGTTGTGAGGGCGATAAGGCAGAAGGAAATTTTGTACACTATAGAGGTGGATCCTGCCTATGGAAAGTACCATTGGGATGGACATCGTGAGTGCGGGGTGTGGGTAAAGCCAGAGACGGCGGAAAAATTAAGGGGGGTATGTCCTGTTTGCAAAAGACCTTTAACGATCGGTGTCCTTCATAGGGTTTCGGAATTGGCTGACAGACCCGACGGATTCAGGCCCGATGGGGCAAAGCCCTTTTACAGCCTTCTTCCGCTTTCTGAAATCCTTTCAAGGGTTTTAAAGTCAAACGTAAATTCGCAGACGGTCTGGGATATGTATAACAAGCTTATCCAGGGGTTTGGAAATGAATTCCAGGTCCTGCTCAAAGCGGAAGAGGAGGAGATAGAGAAGATAGCAGGGAAGGAGGTTGCAGGGCTAATCCTGGCAAACAGGGAAAGGAGGATAAGGATCCAGCCAGGATTTGACGGGGTTTACGGTAAGATAATCGAGGGGGAGCCGAAGGAAAACCTTCCGGAATCCGGTGTCCAGAAGGGTCTTTCAGATTTTCTCAAATCGCCTCAACCGTAAGGGTTGTTTGCTGGTCCTGGAAATAGCTGTATATGAGCTTGAAATGGAGCGTTCTCTCCTCCCCTCCAGTTCCCTTTATATTTTCGATTTTCAGCCTGCATCCGATCCTTGCCTCATCGCGGTAAAGCTCCAGGGTTATCGGGTTTTCCTGCTCAAAACAATCTATCTTCATCCCATCGGCCTTTTCCAGCTTAAGCTGAACCTTATCCCATCCCTCTGTCGGTTTTTTGCATTCGTTTTTCAAGCATGGCGTCCCGTCACCGACGTTCCTTACCAGGATCTCTATCGGAACTTCAAGGGATTGGGTGCTTTCATCGTAATTATACCTAACAGGCTGTGGCAGGCTGACTTCAAGCTTTAAAGGTGAAAATGTTTCCTCTATCCTTGTGATCGGGAACGGCTTTCCTTCAAGGATTTCTGCTGCCGACAGGATCTGGATCTTCTCAAGATGGTCTGTCTCATAGGTTGAAAAAATCCTTAAGATAACATTATAGGTCTTTTTGAACCCTGGCTTGAAATCCGGGACCTTATAAACCCACCTGCAGTAAAGCTCATCTCCTGGTGTTCCCCAAAACGGATCAGGCGGTTTAAGATCCCTGTGTTTTTCTTCATACCTGCATTCTGGCTCTTCTGGAGCTTTCTCACCACCTCTCCAAGGACCCTGCCCCGCCGGGGTACAGCAGAAATCCTGATCAAGACCTAGAAGCTCCATCCAAACGTTTCGGGCAGGAAAGCTTCCCTGATTCTGCACCCTTGCCCTAAAGGTCACGATTTCGTTTTGATGAACTACTGAAAAATCAGGGCCGAATTCCAGAACGACCAGACCGTTGCTGTGGCTTGCCTGAGAAACACAGCCCAATGCTAAAAGAACTATCAGCAGGGGAGCCCACCTTTTCATCCAAACCAGCCGGTTTTCTGACCAAGGACCGTTACAGTTGTTGTCTGCTCAACATAATACGGATACCTAAGCTTTATGGTTATCGTCTTGTCTGTATAGCCAACCTCAGGATATTCTGTTACGTCAAGGTAGCATGTTAGAGTTCTTGTTTTGCCACCACCATAAAGCCCGATTATGTGTTCTCCTGTACTGCAGTAATCGGCATCTCCTGATAATGAGAGACCGGGAGGTGTTTCTATCTCGATCTTAACAGGATAGA
>QMZZ01000021.1 GCA_003663445.1 Candidatus Aenigmatarchaeota archaeon
GCCCCTCCTTGAGATAAAGCTCGAGAATCCACCGATAGAGCAGCTGAAGTTTTCAGGTAAGGTCGAGGTCAGTTCTGCTGTCCTCGAAGAGGGAATAGCTGATGCAGATGTCGTCTCTGATTCGGTTTTTCTCGAAGCAGGGAAGGACGGTTTCAAGCTTTCAGCCAAGGGTGATGTTTCGACTGTGGAGCTTGAGCTTAAGAAAGGTCAGCCCTCCCTGCTTTCGATCGAGGTGGAGAACCCGATAAGGGCTCAGTACGCGCTTGATTACCTGAAGAAGATGATAAAGCTTGCAAAGCTTGCCCCTCAAGCAGTCCTTGAATGGGGTCAGGATTATCCCCTCAGGCTTTCTTTCCGGCTGAAGGACAAGCTGGCTATCAGCTTCATTCTTGCCCCCAGAATATCAGAGGAATGAGATTGCTGGTGAGGGTTTTGAAAAGATATGCTGGGGAGATAAGACCTGGGAATCCCTGGCAGGTCCTGGTCTCGTGCGTCCTTTCCCAGAGAACGAAAGAGGAAAAGACGGCTGAGGCGAGCAGGAGGCTTTTCAGCCGGGCTAGAACTCCGGAAGAGCTTGAAAAGCTCGGGCTCAGGGAGCTCGAGAAGCTGATAAAACCAGCCGGATTCTATCGGCAGAAGGCAAGAAGGCTTAAGGAGATAGCAAGGACCATTCTGGAGAGATACGGGGGGACAGTACCGAAAACCAGAGAAGAGCTTTTAAAGCTTCCAGGGGTTGGATGGAAGACATCTGCGGTTGTCCTCTCCTATGGCTGGGGCATACCTATAATTGCCGTGGATATACATACGGCAAGGATATCGAAAAGGTTGGGGCTTGTAAGACCTGATGCAGGACCTGAAGATGTGAGGAAAAGGCTGGAAGGGGTTTTCAGGAAGCAGGATTGGCTGATAGTGAACCTTGGGATGGTGAATTTCGGTAGACAGGTCTGCAGGCCTATCAGGCCGAGATGTGAGGAATGCCCTTTAAAACGAATATGCAAATTTTATAATGATAGATTGTCACTGCCATCTCGAACAGCCAGAGTTCGATCAGGACAGGGATGAGGTTATCAGGCTGTGTCGGGAAGCAGGGATAAAGGCGATAGTGACCTGTTGTGCCCATCCCAGGGATTGGGAAAAGAGCCTTGAGATCTGTCAAAGGTATCAGGGCTTTGTCTTCCTGACAGCAGCCCTTCATCCAGAGTTCATCGAAGAGTTCAGCTCCCAGCAGATTTCAGGCTTCCTGAAAAAGCTTGAGGAAAATGCAGGAAAGCTTGTCGGAATAGGGGAAACAGGTCTTGATTTTTACTGGGTAAAGGATGAGAAGCAAAGGGAAAGGCAGGAGGGACTTTTCAGGGAGACGATTCGGCTGGCTAAAAGGCTGGGGAAGCCCCTGGTCATCCATGCAAGGGATGCCGTTGAGCCGGCTATCCGAATCCTTGAGGAGGAGGGAGCGAAAAGGGTGTGCATGCATATGTTCGGTGCGAACCAGCTCACGAGCAGGGTTATCGAGAACGGATGGTGGGTATCGCTTAATCTGATTCTCGAAAGGTCGAAAAAGCATCGGAAGGTAGCAAGGGATATTCCCTTGGAAAGGATCCTGCTCGAAACCGACTCGCCCTGGCTGGGTCAAGGCAGGAACGATCCGAGGAGTATCAGGAGGGTGGCGGAATTGATAGCAGAGATAAAGAAGCTCGAATTTCAGGAGGTTTGGCAGGCCTGTGGGAGGAATGCGGTAGAGTTTTTCGATCTTCAGCAGATATCCTCTCCGTAAGTTTCGAGGAGCTCGGACTTTACCAGGACAGGCAAACCGAGTCTAACAGCCAGGGCTATAGCATCCGAGGGTCTGACATCGAGGGATAGCTTTTTGTCTCCCTGCCTTAAGACCAGCCTGCCGTAAAATGTCTGGTTCTCAAGCCTGTCCACCCTTGCTGCCAGCACCTGGATCCCGAAGAATTCGAGGATGTCCCTTACCATATCATGGGTCAGGGGCCTGAAGCCTGTTTGATGATAAAGACCTCTCTGGATAGAATAGAGTTGCTCTTCGGATATCGATATAGGTAGTGCTTTACAGTCGGATACCAGAAGGACGCCGTCTGGCTGGAGTTCGACCCTTGCCCGGACCCATCCCTCAGGTATTTCCGGACTTATAGCAGTCCTTGGAAGGCTTTCCGGGCTCCATCCAGGTATCTTCAGCCAGATCCAGAAATTAAGGGCTGCTTGAAAGGCCAGGATCGCGACCAGAACAGCAAGGACAGTTTCCAGTTTCATAGACCGAAGTATGGAAGGGCTTCCCTTATATCTTCAATCTCCTTTATCTCTATCCCAAGTTCCTCGAGATCACCCTTGACATAATCAAGCCGACATTCCTTAAGTCCGTCTGTCTCCCTGCATTCGAGCTTTCTCTTCCATCCCTCTGGCCGGGTGCCTTTCGGGACCAGGAGCAGTTTTGCCCCTGCCGCAGCAGCTGCCTCTGCCTTGGCAAGCACCCCTCCTGCCTGACCAAGCTTTCCGTCTTCGTCTATCGTCCCTGTTATCGTCACATTGCTGTTCAGGGTCTTGTTCTCGAGTGCTGCAAGGGTAACGAGCACAAGAGCCGCTCCTGCCGACGGGCCTTCAACAGCCGTTGCGTTTGCCTTCACGGTATAGATAAGGTCCCATTCCGAGAGATCGAAACCTGTCAGTTCCTCTGCCACCTTTCTCGCCGTTCTGATGGACTGCTGGGTATCTATCCAGAAAAGGATTTTATCTATATTCGTGAGGATCCTTCCTGTTCCGGGAAGTGCTCTTACCTCTATCTGGCTGATTATCCCGTTCCCCTCTGCATCGACAGCCGGGACCCATATTTTTGCCTCAAAAAATTCTGAAGTTGGAACCGGTTGGTAAACAGTTCTGACGATAACCTGGGGCTGGGAGAGATTCATACCTATCAGAAACGCCAGGATACATCCGATCCCCAGGATAGCTGTGAGAACCCTCATTTTGAAAAATGGTAGGGGCACGCCCTTGGTGGATCCCTGCCAGCCTACCGGTTTGACCTGCAGGCCCAGCTCCACTCCGTTACCTGCAAGCGTCACAGACACGGCTTAAGGCTGCTGCCTTCCGGCCCTGACCTGGTTCACCGTGCCTGCAACCCTGCAGGACAGAGCTTCTCAGCCAGACCTGCAGACCGGCAGACTGACAGGAACCGCCCTCGGGCTTCGGCCCCGCCATAAGGACGGTTTGCGGTTACAGGCCACGCCCACCGGCCCGGCCTAGCCCCTACCAATAATAAGTTATTCTCCCTGTTTTAAAAGCCTTGGCATAAGCGTTTTCAGGTCTATTATGTACTTTCCTGGTCCTACCTTTACGACCAAGGGCCTTTGGTTGAAGAGATTCACGAGATCTATCCTGTACTTTCCAGGCCTTATCACCCATATCGCCTCCACATCCAGGATAACCGTCTCCTCTGGCTTTATCTCCCTTTCCTCGGCTATTATCTCCCTTATGTCCCTTTCTATTTCCCTTATCTCCTGCCTATCGAGCTTCCCGAGCTCCTTCTCGAACTTCTCAAGGTCTTCCTCCCTCACCCAGAAGAAGAACTTGGACCCGCATACGTCACAGCCGTTCATCAGGTAGTCCGCATCATCCGGATGGATCTTCCCGCACTTGGCACAGCGATTAGGCATAAGAAATTTTGGAAGAAAGATTTTAATACGTATAGAGCAGGAGTTCCTCAGGGTTTTTCTTTATATTCCTAACAAGCTTGGCAGGTCCCAGGATAGTTATACCGCGCTTTTTTCCTTCCAGAAATTCGAAAAATCGATTCCTTATCCATTCAAGCCCGTTTTTCTCAGGAAGTTCAAGCGAGCCGAGTTCGATTCCCTTAAACCTGCCTGAAACATGACGCATCGTTTCCTCTATAAGCCTTCTCTCCTCCTCTGGCCTCAGTTTAGCATCTATCAGGATTATCGTGTTCTCCTTAAGGTCCTTAAAGATCCCTGAAAATCCGCCTGCCCTGAAGCGCTCATAGGGAAGGAACTTTATCTTAAATTTCATACCATCCTCACTATTTCCTTATAGAGCTCATCCATGTTGAAACCCGTTTTTGCAGAGACTCCTATCGTCTTATAGTTCGGGAATGCTGACCTTATCCTTGATGCCCTGGATGACTTCAGGTCAACCTTGTTCGCAACTATCAGGAAAGGTATCTTCCTCGCATCCAGGTTCCCGAGGATCGTTATGTTGACCTGGTTTAGCGGGTCTTTAGTCGAGTCGAGAACGACCAGAACCAGGTCCATCTTATCAAGCCACTTTATGGCTTCTATAACCCCCTTGGTGGCTTCCTTTGCCCTTTGTTTAGCATCCTTGCGCTTAAGACCGTACTTGAGGAAGTCCTCATAATCTATCTTGGTTGCTATCCCTGGTGTATCGACTATCGTGAAGGCCAACTTCTTTCCTCCGACCTTTATCTCGACCTTCTCCTTAAGCTGGACCTTACGGGTCTCGTGCGGAACAGCCGAAACAGGCCCGAGCTCCTCACCCAGCCAGTCAAGGCAGATGCGGTTCGCAAGTGTCGTCTTTCCAGAGTTCACAGGACCGTAAAGTCCTATCTTCAGGCCGGATCTCTTTCTGAAAAGCTTTTTGAGCAGGCCCTTCAGGATGCCATCCTTCAGCCTTTTGAGCATAAAAAAGATTGTAGGGTAGATTAAAAAAGCTTCCTTGCCAGGATTGCGAGCTTAGGTCTTTTTACCAGGATGGATGCAAAAAGCTTGAACTTTGACGCCCTTGCAAGCTCGACGAGGTCCTCCCCGGAAAGCTGGTCAGCGAGCCAGTTCAGGTCATCATCCGTCAGGCTTTCGACAACCTTCCTGAGCTTCCAGAGCTTCTCGAGCTTTTCCCCTCTTTCCTTCCACCATCTTCGGTTGTATTCGTTAAGCCGGGATTTTGACCAGTCCTGATGCTTAAGGGCCTCTGCTATCACCTCAGCAGCTATCCTCCCAGCCACCCATGCCTCTGCAATCCCCCCGCCGTGAATAGGATTTACCTGGTGCGCAGCATCCCCGACAGCCAGGAATCCGTCAAGGACCATGTCCTTCATAAGCCCACCGACCGGAACCCCGCCTGCATTCACCTCAAGCACGGATGCATCAGGGAAGGCTTTCTCGACAAATTCCTGAAGATAGTTTATTGCCGGTTTCTCTGCAAAAGGCCTCCTCACACCCACACCGACATTTGCTGTTCTCTTGCCCTTTGGGAAAACCCAAACATAACCTCCCGGAGCTATCTTTCTGCCGAAGTAAAGCCTGATCTCTTCGGGATCTATATCTATCCCTGAAAGCTCGAACTGGGCGCAGGAGGCTATATCTGAAAGCTCCAGGGTCGTGTTCAGTCCTGCAAGTCTGGCTGTTTGGGATTCAACACCGTCTGCTGCAACCAGGACCTTCGGCCTTTCCTCACCCCTGTTCGTTTTCACCCTCCAGCAATCCCTGTCCCTTTCAAGCTCTAAAAGCTCTGTCTTCGTCCTTATCTGTGCGCCTGCCTCAACAGCGAGCTTTGCAAGCTCTTTATCGAAAACCTTTCTCTCTATCACCCATCCCTCAGGCCCGTCGAACTCGGCTGTTACGCTTTTTCCGTTCGGAGCATAAACCCTTGCTCTCTGGATCTCCTGGCATATCCATTTCGGATCCGGTTCAAGACCCATCCTTTCCAAAGCTGATCTGGAGAGACCCTCACCGCATCTTTTCGGGGCCCCTATCTCCTGCCTTTTTTCGATAATCAGCACTTCTGCTCCTTTCTCTGCAAGATGCTTTGCTACAGAAGATCCGGCAGGACCTGCTCCGACAACCAGGACATCCATAAAAACTCTTTTTGAAAAATAAAAAATAAAAAGGTGCCCTGACCCTAAAGGGCTTTTCCGGCTTTTGGACCCTTTGGTATTTCTGGTTGATGTATCTCTGGTTGGGTTATGTTTTCTGGGATTTGTGGTTGAGTTAGGTTTTCTGGTATTTCTGGTTGGCTTATGTTCCGGATCTTTTTCCTGATTTTCTCTACCTTCTCCTTTGCCTTCTTCAACCCTGTTTCTGCCTCTATTTGCTGGGTCAGGTTTTCAGCCTCTTCAGTTGTCAGGTTCAGGACAGCCTTAAGCTTGAGATTGATCCTTTCCCTTTTTTCTTGCATCTTCTGTTGGACAGCTTCAAGGTGCTGGGTCACTCTTTCGAACGCTCTCTGCAGAGCCGGTTTTGCCTCTTCAGGGGCCTTTGCTA
>QMZZ01000022.1 GCA_003663445.1 Candidatus Aenigmatarchaeota archaeon
GATTAAACATAGCATTATTTGCCATCGAGCCGAAGGGTCCCCAGATTAAAACGCTCGTAATACATAGTCCAAGTGTCATACACCCATAATTATCAAGTGCATAGTTTATTATTTTCATTCCCGAACCATCAACTTCTCCGTATTTTGCTTCTATTTCGAGGATTTTATTTTGAAGATCTGTAACATCTTCGAAATATCCAAACTCAGCTCCCTGTTGACATTTTTCATAAAGCTCATCATAACTTCCCCGTAAATCTTCGACCTCATCATCAATTAGAAAATCTTTATAAACTTCTATTCCACATGCAAAAAGTGATGCTCCACAGCCAACAATCCAAGTCCATGGACATATTTGATGTAAACTATAGCAAGTGAGTGGGTTTGCACAGCAACAAGACCACTCTCCACATCTAATCAAACAGAAGTTCTCGCAAGGATGCCATGGCGGTATTTTGGCTATTGTGCAGCACACGCAACAAATCCCTTGAAACAGAAAAGCGAGTCCTGCCACTACAAGTAAGAATGTGTGCAAATCCTTAAGCTCATCCTCAGCATCCTCCACATCCTCTATATCATCCTCCACATCCTCTTTATATTCCCAGCATTGCTTGACGGCTTCTGGAAATACGACATTAAAGGTGACGTTTTTGGTCAGGTTCTTGAAAACAGCTTCAGCCACAGGCGTACTATCAACAACTGACTGGACGCTTAGGTTTATGAAAACTGTTTCCTTCTGTTGCTCTTGATGATCCTCCCCATTGTTAGCAGCATCATCCATTCCCTGTTTCACAGAACCTTCCTCCTCCAGCCATCCATCGTATATCTCGCAGGGGAAAACAGTTAAATGCTCGTTAACATTTTCTCCTTGGTCACATGAAACCTGAAATGGTTGATCTCCTATCTCCAGGATAATCTGATTCAGGCTTACATTAACATCAAGTGGTTTGGTCACTTGAATGTTAAATTCTGTATCAAAAGTGCAGAAACCCTGTGCATATAGATGATCGCAGTTAATCGAACCCGGAAAATCTAAAAATATATCTATCTGGCTAAGGTTTACACATTTTCCTATTTCCGGCACACACTCAAACCCTTCCCCATACTTATCTTCACAAGTTCCATGGACTACTTCAGCTTCAGCATCCTGGCAACAGTTATCAAATGTTTCACCAAGATCTTCTTCAAAAACTCCATTACCGCATCTCGCTTTTATTTCCACATTAGCTTCAAACTCGGAATCAAAAGGCTTCTCTATTTCTTGGCTTCCATTATTAAACTTTATCCGGAAACTTATTTCACCTTGAAGTGAGGAAAAAACATTATTTTCTATATCCTCACTTCTCACCCTAATGGCAGGAGTTATGAGTTCGCATGTAACATTGGATTCATTCAGCTCACAGTGATCGATCAGGCAGCAATTCGGATCAGAACATCTGTCTTTTATTTCTTGTGTCAAAATCTCGCAACCCCCAGGGATGACATCTTTTGCACTCTTCGGCATGTTTTCGAAACTGAAAGTGACATTGAAATCCATTATCGCAAATCGCGTTCCTTGATGATACTGCGTAAATGCCGTGATAGTATCAGGCGGCCATACGTTTTCTATCCTGAAATCCTCAAACTTTTTACACCGGTTCCAAATAAAAGGGATCTCATCAGGGGAGAAGGTATTGGTGATCAAGGCACCGATCTCATTATCGGTTATGTCACAAAATTCTCCAGTGGGGCAAGGAACATCATAGCAACAGCTGGAACTGTTTTCGCCTATTTCCAGCTCTGGTATCAAATTTCCGCAGTAAAGTTTGTTCAGAGTAAACGTTACATGCTTGGAAAGTGTTTTTTGAACAGGGGTTTGGCAACTCGTGTAACTCAAGGTAAGGTCGAGATCGAGCTGCATGAGATACTGGGATTCATAGCTGTAATCGGCTATTTGATAATTTAGAATACATTCGGTTCTGTAACTGCCGTTAGCCCATTCTCCTCCTTCGCATTCTATACTTATACCAGAAAGGGTGATGGGAACTATTCCAGCTTCCTTGCAAGTGAGGTTGGTGATATGGGGAATCACCTCAATATCCCTTGGAGCGTTATCGATTCTTATTTCAAAAGTGGCCGAATCAGAAGTTATGACTTTTGGTATTAGATCGAAATCAATTGGCTCTGGCATACAACCAAAGTCAAGATCGCAATACTGACCAGACGGACATCCACAGTCGCAGCAGCAGTTTTGTTGATTTTCTCCAAGGTCGCTTTCACACTGCTGGTTTCCGCAAACCCATGATTGAATATCAAGGTCTGAAATAGTGGTGACGAGGTTTCTTGTAAAACTCACGCCTGCATCATCAGTGAACTGAACAGTGAAGTTCAGGATGTTCGGGGAGAGGTGATACGATCCTTCCGAGCATTCAGGAAGAGCAGGAACGGTAAGGTTGCAGTAGATCAAGCTGCCCTCCTCCCAGCAATCCTCGACGGTTCCGGGAATGCTCCCATTTAGCAGGAGACTTTTTGAGGAAACGACAAGATTGCTCGGTTTGTTTTGGATGGAAAGGGTTACATTGAATAGATGTGGCTGGTTGCAACCCGAAAAGCTTGTCGGTTTTGTGGAATAATGAATAAGCTGGAGCTCGCTTAACTGTTTGCAAACTCCGCTAACACAATAAAAATTACTCTCTGTACAGGGATTTCCTGGTCCACACGCTCTTTCCTGCGCCCTCACCTCCTGAAGGAATTTTGCAGGCCTCCACTCCTGCATCAGCAAGCTCGAAGTCCATGGTAAACTTAGGACTAGCCAGATTGTAAACATAATTCCGATTCCAAGTAAAGCTTTTTTCAACATTTTCTAACCACACATACAGGTTTTTGAACTATATCAAAGCATCCTGTTATTTCGAAGCAGTTCGGGTCGCTTCGCGGTATCGACAGGCAGAGCAAAGGTTCTCCTGGTTGCCAGCTTCTTTCTCTTTCCCAGTACCCACACTCAGCGAATCCATTAACACATTTCATCAATTTGTCGTAAGACGTCTCGTTTATACAAATGTCAAGGATGGCAAAGTTATTCGATTCGTTAAAGCATCCTTTATATGCCAAGCAAGTTTCATTACAGATCTCACATTGCCCAGTTGGAATGTCCAGAATTGAACAAGGTTGTAGCCCCATTGGCGTTCTTTTTACCCACCAGCTACCGCATCTTTGCAGACTTTCCTGACAGGACTTTAATATACCTTCCTGTGCAGATTTGCTTGTGCACCTCTCTGAAATTTCAAGCATATCCATTTTGGCATACCTACACCATTGAAGGGCTGTTGTTGCCTGAGCAATACCTATTTTAGTGGCAGTTTCTTTACATTCTTCACATTCATCTTCTTTATCAGGTAATAAGCATGTTCCATAGCAGTGTTCGTAATAATAATCTTCATACTCATCTTCTTTCATTCTCTCAGCTCTTTTATACATCCAATCTGTATCGGGTATAAGAAGCTTCACAGTTATTTCATCAAAACCAGATGGTATTGTTATTTCATATTCCTGTGTGACTACAGGCATTACCCTGTAATAAACAGGAAAGTCTTTTTCTGTTGGATCTTCACAATATCGACTTATTGCATTTTTATTATATATAATCGCTGTTACATTATATCTACCTGGAAGGATCCTATCAATACTTACCTGATTTGTGACTCTGTTTCTTGCTACACTGCACCAGCAATCTCTATCTTCTACGCTACAGGTTATGAGATTTGAGTTGTTCAAAGCGAAAGATGACGCCATAGCTCCACTTATGGGCTTTGCGTACAAGAAAACTATTTCATGATTCAAGGGGTTGTTACAGGTACCACTATATAACTTGAAATTGACTTTTAGGGGTTTGTAAAGGGTGATCTGAAGATCTCGAAGCTCGTCTACTGATTTCTCGGCTCTGTAAACACTGTAACCTTCCTTGAAAACCTGAAGTATCCCTCTTTCAGCACTTACATTTCCTGTTACATTCCCATTCTGGTCACTCCGCAAAATACATCCTTCATAATTAACGATGGCATTTTCGATCGCATTTCCCACACCATCAATGATTTTTAGGGATATGGGATGCTGAGGGTTTTCGCAAAGTCCTCCTGCGGATATACTGATACCACACCTTTCTACCGAAGGTCGCATCCTATCAACCGAAACCAGAACCGCGAAATTGAGCCAATTTTTTGTCAATTCATCGAAAACCGAAACTATCGCCGGAAAACTGAAGGTATAGTTGACGCTGTACCATTGTATGCAAACAAAAGAAATAATGCTTAAAGGTGGCGGGGTCTCCAAAACAGGCTCGGTGGGGCCCAGAAAAATCTCTGATGTCTCTACTTTATAATTATCTGGAAGATGCAGTTGAGGTAAAAGATCTTCATATCTGTTATTATTCACACTTTCGATGTAAGCTATAGGTGCTACCTGACTATTCCCGGAAGGTTCCCTCCACCACAAGATGTTCGAAAGGGTATGTTTAACAACACCTGTCAATAAATCTGTGGCTTCTTGATATGTAAGATGAATGAAATTCCCGCATCCTGCCAGCCAACCAAAAGTCGGGAGCTCTGAATAGTAAATGTTCCTGATAGTCGCCCATTCCAGAGCCCTAGTACTTGCCTGGAAATCGGCGAAATCCCGAGCGAACTTATAAATATATCCGAACCGGGTCGGGATACTTCCTGCATAGGGCTGGGCGAGCTCCTCCCCCTCGACCCGGGTCGGGAGCCAGAGGGCATAAACTATCCTGTCATCCTTAATCGAGAGCTCCAATTTTGCATCATTTTTCTGAAAAACCACCTGCTTGTTATCTATTTCCATCGTTTCGTTTATCTCATCAAGCACATCTGCTAATGTTTTTTCTTTTAATAGGGATTCTATTTCCTGAAGCTCGGGATAAACAGTACTGGAGCAGTTTGCCCAGTATGCCACGGGACTTCCGGCATAAACAGGCGAGTCTGCAGCCGGGTAGAAATAACCGCCCTGCCTCTCCAGGGTTCTGAGGTTTTCTGAGAGCTTTTCCTGGAGCAGGTTCAGGATCCAGCTCTGGACGTGCTTTAACCTTTCAGGGACAGCCGGTGATTCGGACGGGATGGCCGAGGGGGCTGAAAGGAAAAGGTAGTAAACAGCCACGATCCCGATCACAACTAAACCGATGATCGCAAAAATCTCCAGCTGCCCTCTGACCATATTTTAACTTTCGTTTTTTTCCTTTAAATTGCTTAAATCCTGCTTTTCAAGATGACAGGTTTCGATTTGCTTGCAGGAGAGGTGGCAAAATTGGCCAAGGAAAGGTTCAGCTCACCGACCCCTGTTCAGGAAGCCGTGATACCAGAGATCCTGAAAGGAAGGGATTGCCTTGTAATAGCCGAAACAGGCTCTGGAAAGACAGAAGCATGCCTCCTCCCGATCTTCAGCTTTTGGATTAAGCAAAAGCCAAGACCGACATCGATCCTTTATATAACACCTTTAAGGGCTTTAAACCGGGACCTCCTGAAAAGGCTTCTTTGGTGGGGACAGAAGCTCGATCTTGACATCTCGGTCAGGCACGGTGACACGAGTCCCTATGAACGGTTGATGCAGGCAGAGAACCCGGCAGATATGCTGATCTCAACCCCAGAAACCCTTCAGGCGATCCTGCTTGGAAAAAAGCTTAGAAAGGCTTTGGAAAATCTGAGGTGGATAGTGATAGACGAGCTTCATGAGCTTCTTCCGAGCAAAAGAGGGATCCAGCTTTCTATCGGGCTTGAAAGGCTGAAAAGCTTCCTGAAGCAAAAGCCCCAGCTGATAGCCCTTTCTGCAACCCTCGGGAACCCTGAGGAAGCAGCTGAATGGCTGAACAAGGATTGCAAAATCGTGAACACGGTCCCGAGGAGGAAACCGAGGATAGAGATCCTGAAACCGAAGCCAGAAGAAGCGGACTATCGGCTTGCTGAAAAGCTCCTAACATCACCCGAGCTAGCAGCAAGACTCAGGACGATAAAGCAGGTGGTCGAGGGAAGGGATTCTGTCCTTATCTTTACCAATACGCGGGAATGGGCGGAAATCCTGGCATCCAGGCTCAGACTTCTAGGTCTTGAAATCGACATTCACCATTCCTCCCTCTCCAAGGAGGCGAGGATCACGGCTGAAAACAGGCTGAAGACAGGAAAGCTCAAAGGGCTTGTTTGCACCTCAAGTCTCGAACTCGGGATAGATATAGGAA
>QMZZ01000023.1 GCA_003663445.1 Candidatus Aenigmatarchaeota archaeon
CAAAAGCTCGAAACCGATGGTCCAAACTTCTGTTATTCGATACCGGAAACCTGGACGAACGTTGTGTTTATAGGGAGTTTGTTTGCTGATGTAATGCTGATAGCTTTTAGTCGTGGGGCTTTAGCAGAAGCAGCAGTAGGATTAACTTCAGGTACATTTTATTTAATTGCGACCAAGGTGGAAAAATGGCCAGGAAAGTGATGGGCCCGGTGAGATTCGAACTCACGACCCCCACGTTATCAGCGTGGTGCTCTACCGCTGAGCTACGGGCCCATATTATATAAAATATCAGATACCTTCAAAAAGCCTTTCTGCCAGGAATTTCGGAAGACCCTGCTTTTGGATCTCTTCAGCAGCCCTTTCAACCGCATAACCCACCCGGTGGATTTGGGCGTCAAGCTTCTCGAGATCGAGCTCTATCCAGCAGGCTCTCGGATCTCCGTCCCGGGGCTGGCCGACAGAACCGGCATTTATGATGAGGCCCTGGGTGAGTTTCCTGACAAAGGGTATATGGGTGTGGCCCATTATCAGGACATTGGCTCTCTTTTCATTCAACCATCTCCCGAAGAGCTTGGGATCGGTGTTCGGCATGACATAGGCATAAAGCGGATCATCAGGGCTTCCATGGGTCATATAGATCTTCCTGCCAGTTATCTCCCCCTGCCATTCCTTCGGGAGACCCAGAAGCCAGGATTTTAGAGGCCTTGTCAATCTGGCCTCAGTCCACCTAAGGGCTTCCTGAGCATCTGGATTGAACCAATCGAGCCTTTTAAAGTCGAGGTTCGCATCGTGATTTCCCTGGATGATTATCTTGCATACTTCCTGAAGCTTTTCACAGCACTCGTTTGGAAATGCGCCGTATCCGACAACATCCCCGGCAAAGAGGATTGTTTTACAGTCCTTTTGCCTTATATCCTTTAGGACAGCCTCAAGAGCATGCAGGTTTGAGTGGACATCACTGATTATCGCGATTTTTTCAGGCATATTAAGTTTTAACTTTTATTTTAAAGAACTCGATCGCCCCCGCCGGGATTTTCACAGGGTTTTGAACCCGGGTCTCAGGCTCGAGAGGCCTGGATGCTTAACCGGACTACACCACGGGGGCATTTTTATATATTAAAGGAATATAATTCAAATACATGACGACCTTAAATGTTTTTGAGCTTCCGAAGCTCAGGAAACCTGTTCTGATCGAAGGATTGCCAGGAATAGGTAATATCGGTAAGGTCTGTGTTGAGTATATGGTGCAGGAATTGGGGGCAAAGCCGTTTGCAGAGCTTTACTCGGAACATTTCTTTCCTTTCGTCCTGATCCATGAGAAATGGGAAATAAAGCTTTTGAAGGCAAGGTTTTACTTTTATAAGGGAAAGCAGGACTTGATTTTCCTGACAGGGGATTGTCAATCGATGTCGTCTGAGGGGCATTACGAGATAATGGAAAAGGTCCTTGACCTGGCTGAGAAGCTTAAGGTAAGGGAGATAATCACCTTGGGAGGTCTGGCTACAGGTGAGCTCGAGGAAAAGCCGAAGGTTTTTGGTGCTGCAACCGATGAAAAGCTTATTAAAAAGTACGGGAACCTTGGCATTTCTTTCAGGACGGGTGAAAAGGTAGGGTATATAGTCGGGGCAGCAGGTCTGCTTTTGGGTCTTGGGAAGGAGAGAGGGATAGACGGGATATGCCTTTTAGCAGAAACCGCCGGATTCCCGATCATAACCGATCCGAAGGCGGCTGAGGAGGTCTTGAAGATCGTGTCGAAGATGCTAAATTTAAAAATAGATTTGACAAAATTGGATAAAAGAGTGAAAGAAATGGAAAGGTTCATCCATCGGATCGAGGAGCTTCAGCAGAAGGCGCTAAGTCAGCTTGCTAGGGAGAAGCAACCGAAAAGGGAGCAGTTGGGGTATATAGGATGAGGAGAAAAGAGGATTATACCCTGTATGAGAAGGTAAGGATAATATCAGCAAGGGCTTTACAGATAGCTCAGGGAAGCCCTGTTCTTGTCAAGGCACCCAAGGGTGTGACAGATCCGCTCGAGCTTGCGAAGCTTGAGTGGGAGGCTGGGGTAATACCAATAGACGTAAAGAGGAAGTTCCCGGGTTGATATGATTTCGGAGATAAGGGTGAAGCCCGTTTTCTGCTCAAGTAAATCGCAGTCGATACAGGTCGAGATCAAGGCAGGCAGGCAAAGGTGGACGGCTTCGGTTCCTGTCGGGACATCCAGAGGTGAAAAGGAAGCAAAAGTAAAGGCTTTTAGAGAGATCCAGAGGGTTCTGCCTAAGGTGAAAAAGGCTGTAAAGGGAAAGAGGTGGCCTGAGGTAGATAGGGAGCTTGAAAGGCTTTTGCCTGAGATAGGAGGGAATCTTGCCCTGGGGATCTCCCTGGCTTCTGCCAGAGCCAGGTTTTCAGGAGAGCTCTGGAAGATAGGAAAGCCTAAAGCCTTTCCGCACCCGCTGATCAACCTAGTAGGGGGCGGGGCTCACGGAGGGGGGACCGACTGGCAGGAGTTCCTGATAATCCCGAAAGGGAAGGACCTTTTGGAGGAGATCGGGCTCGGGATAGAGATTTGGACGGCTGTTGGGGATGAACTGAGGAAAAAGGGGATTCTTTTGGGTCAGAATCTTGAAGGTGCTTGGATGGCTAAACTGAACGATCTGAAAACCCTTGACTTCCTGGCAGAGATTGCAGAGGATTGGGGAGTAAGGCTGGGGATAGATTGTGCAGCATCCCAGCTCTGGAACGGTCAGAAGTACAGTTATAGGCATGTTTGGAGGCTTTTCGATCGTGAAAGCCATCTCGACTTTCTTGCAGAGGTTGTCAGGAAGTACAGGATTTTCTATCTCGAGGATCCTGGAATAACCCCGGAAGAGCTTTGGGAGCTCAGAAGGGCCTGCCGAAAAACCCTGATAGTCGGTGATGATGTTTACTGCACAAATCCTGAATTGCTTAAAGAGGGGATAAAAAAGCGTGGAGGGAATGGTGTGATAATAAAGCCGAACCAGGTCGGGACGCTTTCCCTAGCAGGAAAGGCTGTCGAACTTGCGAGAAAGGCAGGATGGGAACCTGTCCCGTCACATCGCTCTCAGGAAACCGAGGACTATTGGATTTCCGATCTTGCTCTGGGATGGCAGGCGAGATTGATAAAGATAGGTATGAACGATATGCCGAAGTTCAATCGGTTGCTTTCCCTCTGGTACGATTTCAAGAATCCGAAGCTTGCAAATTTATAAACTCTTTTTCATTAAAACTTAAATCATGTTGGTGGAAAGGAACGTATATCTATCGGCAGGGGTGCATATTGGGATGAGATCGTGTACTCCTTACCTTAAGCAGTTCGTTTATAAGAGGAGGGAAGACGGGCTCGTGATCTTTAACCTGAAAAAGATAGACGAAAGGCTTGCGATAGCAGGAAGGTGGATAGCCAAGTTTAAAAAACCCTTGGTGGTTGCGAGAAAGGAATCGGCTTTTCAGCCCGTCAAGCGGTTTGCAGAGGTTATCGGGGCAAAAGCGATAACCGGAAGGTTTCCTCCCGGAACCCTAACAAACCCGTCTTTCAGCCAATTTATGGAGCCTGACCTGGTGATAGTGATAGACCCGCTTATCGGAAGTCAGGCGGTCAAGGAGGCAAAGGCGAAAAGGATACCCATCCTTGCCTTCTGCAACTCGTTTAATGATCCGATGGATATCGATTTCGTTCTCCCGGTAAACAATAATGCAAAGAAGAGCCTGGCTCTTGTCCTCTGGATCCTGGCAAGGGAGATTTTGAAAGCGAGAAAGGAGATCAAGAAGGATTCTGAATTCAAGCCGACCCTAAAGGATTTCGGAGGTGAATGATGGGAGGATTGGAAGCGCAGAAAAGGATGGCAGCTGAGCTGCTGAAGTGCGGTGTCAGTCGCGTTAGGATAAAATCTGAAAAGGAGGTAAAAGAGGCTATAACGAGGGAGGATGTTAGAAGGCTTATAAGAAAGGGTGTGATCTATAAGGTCCAGAAGAAGGGAACATCAAGGGCTTTTGCTAGAAAAAAGCTTGAGCAAAAGAAGAAGGGGAGGAGGAAGGGACAGGGCAGCAGGAAGGGTGCGAAAAAGGCGAGAAAGAGGCCGAAGGATGTCTGGATGGGGAGGATAAGGGCTTTAAGAAAGCTTTTAAGGGAGCTTAAGGAGAAGGGAAAGCTGGAAAGGGAGGAATATAAAAAGCTTTATCTGATGGCGAAGGGTGGTGCGTTCAGGACAAAAAGGCATCTATTGCTTTACCTGAAGAAGACGAGGAAATGAGGGGAAAACCTACTTACCGGGTTCCGCACAGAAGGAGAAGGGAAGGAAAAACGGATTACAGGCTCAGGTTAAGGCTTCTGAAATCAGGAAAGCTCAGGTTCGTTGTCAGGAGGTCCTTGAGACATATTCAGGTGCAGGTGATCGAGTACAGGCCTGATGGAGACAGAACGATCCTGGCTGTCCATTCCTGCAGGCTTAAGAAGCTTGGATGGAAAGCGCCCTGTGGAAACCTGCCGGCAGCCTATCTGACAGGGCTTTTGGCAGGAAAGCTTGCAAAGGAAAAGGGTATTCAGGAAGGTATTCTGGACATGGGGCTCTATCCGTCCGTAAAGGGCTCGAGGATCTATGCGAGCCTTAAGGGGCTGGTAGATGCAGGGATCCGGATACCACATTCTCCCGAGATCCTGCCTGATGAGAAGCGGATTAAGGGGGAGCATATAGCTGAATGGGCGAAAAAGCTTGAAAAGGAAAGATATCAAAGGTTCTTTTCTGAATATCTGAAGGCAGGACTGAAACCTGAGGATCTTCCGAAACACTTTGAGGAGATAAAGAAGAAAATAGGATGATGCTTTATACCAGAAGGACTTTCGATTTTGAATACAAGCCAGAAGAAGCTGATGCCGTTCTTCTCGGGATCCCTTGGGACTCGACATCCACCGGAAGGCCGGTACGGTATGGACCGCTCTTTATCAGACAGGCTATCAGGGAATTGGTAGGATGGGATCCAGAAACGCGGTTCAATCCTTTCGAGAAGTTGAAGCTGGCTGATCTTGGAGATTTGGAGGTGGTTGAGGGTGATTGGAGGGAGACAGAAAAAAGGATTGCAGACACGCTTAAAGGGGTCAGATTTCCTGTAATTCTTGGGGGTGATCATCTGGTAAGTTTGGGGGTTGTGAAGGCATTAAAGCCAAAGGCTATCGTGCAGTTAGATGCACATCCTGATATGCATCCTGAGTGGATGGGTAATCCCTTCACCCATCTCACATGGGCATGGCATGCCTCAAAAATCTGTCCCGTTTACCAACCCGCGTGCAGGATATGGGCTGAGGATGAGGAGGTCAGGAAGGGCTTACCTAAAAAGGGTCCTGTTTACCTGACGATAGATCTGGATGTTCTCGATCCGAGGGAGGCACCTGAAGTAGGAAACCCTGAACCCGGTGGGCTGACATGGGAGGAGCTTCTGGAAATCGTCAGGCGAGTATGCAAGCTGGGGCTGATCGGATTCGATCTGGTGGAATGCGCTGCTGATAGGGTCGGAAGCCAGACGGCGTGCAGGGCTGCAAACCTTTTTAAAAAAATCCTTTGTTATCTATGGCATGAAAAGGGTTGAAGATATCAGGGTTTCAGGAAAGACGGAAATAAGGGAACTTTTGAAGCTCTATGAAAAGATGGGAGGATTCGTTGCAAAAAAGCTCGCAGACGCGTTCCAGATAATGGAAAGGATTTTGGATTTCCCTATCAGGATAATCTCCTTTCCTGCATGCCTGGTAGCGACAGGGCTTAGGGGCGTGATAAGGGATGCTATCCGGGACGGGATCTTCAACCTTATCTTCACGACATGCGGAACCCTGGATCATGATCTCGCGAGAAGCTTCAAGCCCTATTATCACGGGGACTTCCTGGCAGATGACAGGGAGTTGAGGAAAAGAGGGATATCAAGATTAGGGAATGTTTTTGTTCCTGATAGCTCCTATGGAGAGGTGATCGAGGAAAAACTCCAGCCCTTGCTTGAAGAGCTTTATAGCAGAAAAAGGGATTGGGCAGGATATGAGTTTTGTTGGGAGCTCGGAAAGACGCTTCCACAGGATTCCATCCTTTACTGGGCATGGAAAAAGCAGGTTCCTGTTATCGTTCCCGGAATAACGGACGGGGCTGTCGGA
>QMZZ01000024.1 GCA_003663445.1 Candidatus Aenigmatarchaeota archaeon
ATAACTTTTCTGCATGGATCAAGGCAAAACCGGGATGGAGGTATCCGGAATCAGGATACCTTGAGACATGGAAAGGTCCTCCACCTTTCTATCGTGGTGGAGGGGAATACAAAATCAATGTTACAATCCCGAAAAACCTGCCAGGAGGTAATTACACAGGATGGATAAAAGCTGTATGGAAGCAGAACGGAATAAGCTATTCAGGAGAGGGCGGAAATGCGAACCTGCAGATAAACGGAACGGGCCTGTGGTTTTCGGGTCCGAGCCAACTTGAGTTGGATGAAGATGAGTGGGTGAAGCTGAACATAACAGTCAAAAACTACGGAACGGTCAAGGCTACCGGAAAGCTTTACCTTACAGGTTGTTCAGGAAAGGTAAATATCGAAAAAATCGATCGCTCTGAGGGATGTGGATGGGATCCGATAAATGTTGATCCGGGCGAAACTTGCTGGTTTACATGGAACATCTCGGCAAAGGCAGCCGGAGATTGTGAGCTAAAGCTGACGGCTGATGCGAAGTATTATGAAGAGCTTATAGTGGATGTGAAGGTGAATGCAGTAGAGGATGAAGGGCGAGCACTGCAGGAAGAGGGTGGATATGCTCCCTATTATGCCCCTGAATTGGAGATTTCGAGTTATCCAGGGTTCCTTTCAGGCATCCTGAACCAGACAGTTTACGCGATCATAAAGGTGAAGAATACAGGGAACCTTTCTGGAACCGCTCTGACTTCTGTCACCCTTGAAGGAGTGCAGGTGGAAATAGAGCCGGAGGAATGCTTTATAGGACAGGATCAGGAATGCAGCTTTAATTTAAGCTTAACTGCAGAGCCGGATGCAAAGCTCGGAAATAGAACAGGCAAATTCAAGGTTTGGATAAAGGGCAAGGAGGAGATAAAGGACGAGGTTGCCTTTACCTTTGAGGTCCTGCCGGATGAGGGCAGGAAGCAGGAGCTGAACCAGAGCTTCCAGGAGTTAAACCAAAGCTTTCAGAACCTTTCTCAACAGTTCCAGGTTATGAAGGGGAAGGGATTCCTGAATCAGACAGATATAGATAAGGTCGAAAAGCTCCTGAACGATTCGAAGGAGCTTTTGGACGCCATCGAGGCAGGGATTTCGGGTGGAAAATGGGCTGAGGTTGAGGGGAAGCTTGAAGAGCTGAACAGTACCCTGGCAAGGCTTGAAGCAGAGCTCGAGAAGCTCGGAGAAAGCCAACAGGCTGCTGAAGAGGCTTTCTGGGGAGGCATGTGGTTCTGGGTCCTGATAGGCATTATTGTAGCCGGGTTTGCCGGTTTCATCGTCTATCTCTTCCTGCCTCCAAAACCAGGATACCATCCGAAACACGGATATAGACCGAAAAGGGAGAAACCTCATCTCAGGGCGAAAAGGGCATTAAAGGAAGCCCATCAAAGGATAAGGGAAAGGGCGAAGAAGCTCAGAAGGAAGAAGGGAGAGTTTAGATACAGCTATAGGGCTTGATTACTTTTTCATAAGCTCGACCAGGTGAGCATAGGCTGGCCTGGTTATCAGAACTCCTGTTAGGACGCCTATTATCGTCATTATCGCAAATCCTCTCACCAACCCTATACCCAGGAACATCAACGGGATCATGGCTGCTATCGTGGTGGCAGCTGAACCGAAGATTATGAAGAAAGCACGCTTTATCTTTTCCTTAAGGCTATACACCTTCTCTTTACGGATCGTTTCATCTGCTATTATGATCTGATCGTCTATCCCTGTACCTATCGCTGCTATTATACCTGCAATAGCCGGAAGATCTATGGTCCAGGATGTGAGACCGAGGAGCGGGATCAGGATTGCTCCGATCCATGCAAGCGGATCGACCTCCTGCTTCTTCCAAAGAGCCAAAACCAGGATGATGCAGTTGATGATTAGAGCAAGAGTCCAGATCGGCCAGTCGTTCTCAGCAGCAATACCCAGGATGATGCAGATCTCTGAAAGAACCACTCCGACCATGGGCAGGGAAAGCTTCGGGCTCCTATATCTGAAGAAAACGATAAGACCGACAGCAACAGCAGCCAAAAGACCGGCAAGCCCGGCTGAGGTCAGAAAGCCAGGACCCAATCTGGGAGATATTATGTCTATGGACTCGAAGCTAAATTTGACAGGAAGGGCTCCTGACCTTAGGATTGCCTGGAGCCTTAGCTTCTCCTGGATAGCTTCCTCCTTAGTTTCCCTCGATCCCTGGATCTGTGCTGTTTGGACATACTGACCTCCGAGAGATCCTGCGATGTTTAGCTGGGATACCAGCTGGTTATCGAGGTAAAGCAGGAGTTTTGAGTCCAGATATTCTTCTCCTGTGTTTATATCAAGATGCTTTGGTATCCCCTGAGTGAGCTCTGCAAACCTCTTCGCTCCTTCATCCGAAACCAAGATAGCGAAATAAAACATCCAGTAATTTCCTCTCGGGATGACGCCCGAATGTTGGGGATCTGTATAAACGAGCTGGATGTCGTTGCTTCCGAAAAGGTCAGCAAGAAATATTGCCCTTCCCTGGGTGATGTTCAGGAAAGTCAGGTTGTAGCCGTCGAGCTGAATAGACTGGTTTGGTTGGAGAAGCTTTCCTGCAACCTCAACGCTTTCGTTCACAAGCCTGATAGGCCATGTCTTTTCTCCGATTATTAGCTGATCCTTGGCCGGTTTGATGAGTTTTGCCTCGAATGTTCCCTGCCTTGCCAGAAGGTCTTCGATGATTTCAGGAGCTATCCCAGCTGCCTCTATCTGGACGTACCAAGAATCGCCTGCACCCACAGGCCTGAAGGATATCTCCCTTAAACCGTAAAGGTTTGCCCTGGTTTGGAGGGTTGCAACCGCCTCCCGGATCTGCTCCTGGCTCGCATTTCCCTCAGGTTTAAGCAGGATCCTGGTCCCGCCCCTTATATCAAGACCGAACTGAAGGTTTGTTCTTTCAAGTTCCATAGCATCTATACCCAAGCTCTGGTTGACAAAAAAGTTATAAACCTTTCCATCAGCCTTTATCGTAACATTTCCTGACAGATTCTGGATAGCCCTTTCCCAGTCAGCCAAATCCTTTATCTCGATCCCGTTTACCTGGGTAACCTGCATACCGGGCTTCAGTAAGGTCTTTGCCGGAGAATCAGGACTTATATAGGCTATCTCGACTCCGTACCTTCCATAGGGATAGAACTTAAGCCCAACTGCAAATATGGCTGAAAGGACGCAAACTACAAGGATCAGGACCCTCCAGTGCTGGATCATTTCTCAACCCACCACCTCAGCAGGACAGCATTTTGACACCATGTAAAGCAGATATCGACTGAAAGGCCGATGAGCAGGACAAGAGCGATTTGAGAAAGGATCGGGGAGATTGAAAGGAGCCAGATTGCGAGTAATGCCCCTAATGAAGTCCCGGACATCGTTAATCCTGTTTTTATTGCCGATTTTATCCTCTGTCCAAGATCTTCCTCACCCTTAAGGACCCGTGTGGTTAGCATGATATCCGTATCTATAGAGTAACCCAGAAGCATTAAAAGGGCTGCAAGGGCCGGAAGGGAAAGCTCGATAGATAAAAGCTGCATCACCGCAAGCGTAACGAGGATGTCAGAGCCGGCACAGAGCATCACATAGAAAGACGGAAGCGGCTTTCTGAAGATCGCAAAGATGATGATGGCCATGAAAATCAGGGCTATCAGGATCGCGTACTGGGTTTGCTGCCAGAATGCCTCCCCTAAAGCAGGACCTATGAACTCAATCCTGGCTTTTTCGGTCCTGAATCCCATTTCAGCAAGCTTTGAAAGAACAGCGTCCCTGTCTTCCTCAGGCGGGACCTGGATCTGAACAAGGGACGCGGTAAGCGATTTTATTTCCCGTATAGAAGCTTCTGGCAGGGCTGATTGGATTTCCTGCAGGGTGATGCTCTGGGGCTTTTCAAGGGTTATTACGGTTCCTCCTCTAAGCTCGATCGATTTCAGGAACCATTCCCCCCTTTCTTGATATAGATAAATCAGAACTGCAGATGAGAGGATCAGGACAGCTATCGGTATTATCAAGAGCCACTTATAGGACATGCTTAATTTTGTCTTTTAACCCATAAAAAATTATGGTTGATGTCGTGATAGCCGGAGCAGGACCTGCTGGGATGCTTCTGGCTAAAAGGCTTGAGGGTCTGAAGGTCGTGCTGGTGGAAAGAAAGGCAGGGGTTGGGGGGAAACCCTGTTCAGCCCTTGTTTCCAAAAGGTTCATCGAGCTCGCTAAGGCCAGGGAATGGGTTGAAGGGAGCTATTCGTCTTTGCAGGGTGACGGGTTCTGGCTGAAAACCAGGATATATCTCCTGGACAGGGATGGTTGGGAAAGGGAGCTGGCTGATGAGCTTGATATAAGGTTCGGGGAGGAGGTTCAGGGGTTCAGGAAGAAAGGGAAAATGATAGAGGTGAAGACGTCCAAGGGTATTTTGAAAACGAGATGGCTTGTGGGGGCTGATGGCGCAGGATCCAGGATAGGTAAACAGCTGGGGGCCAGGCCTAAAGAGCTTTTGAACGGGCTTATAGCTGAGGTTGAAGGAAGGTATGAAGGGATAAGGATATGGTTAAGGCCTGACGGGTTTATGTGGAAGATTGGAAGAAAGGAAAAGATAGAGTATGGAGGGATGATAAGGGGCGGTTTCGGGGTTCTGAAAAGCTTCTTCGATCTCAAGCACTTCAGGGCAAAATCGGCTCCGATCCCGATAGGTCCTCCTGGTAAAACAGCTTTCGGGCAGGTCTTGCTTTTGGGTGATGCGGCTGCACAGGTAAAGCCTTGGTCAGGTGGTGGTCTTTTCTACAGCCTCCTTGCATCAAGACATGCTGCCAGAGCGATTTTTGAAGATAGTCCAGAAATTTATGAAGATGGATGGAGGGGGGAGCTGGAAAGCTATATTCGGCTTGGGATGCTTTTCAGGCAGTTTCTACCAAGGGTAAAGCTTTCAGGAAGCCTCAGGATCGATCTTGATTTTCTACAACCTCCCATTTCAGCCCGTAATGAATAAGCCCGGCTGGTCCGTCCTCTGTTATCCTCCTGAAAACGGCCCTTACCGGCTTCCCTATCTCGATCCCGTCAGGCCTTCCAACAAGCTGTCCTGGTACCTTCACGCCTTCCTCGAGTTCTATGATGGCAACGGCATAGGGTGCCTGGTCTTCAAATCCCTCAGGGGCTGCCCTGATGATAGTCCAGGAGACGATTTTTCCTTTACCAGAAAACCTGTAGTCCTCGAGCTGACCTTTTGATCTGCATCTCGGACAAAGCTGCCTGGGTGGGAAGTAGAGAGAGCCGCATGTCTTGCATCTAGAGCCTATCAGGTTGTATCTCGACTTCTGCAACCTCCAGTAAAGCGGGATTGATGATATCATCCCTCACCTCCCAGGATATGGACTATGGCTGTGGCGCCAGAACCGCCTACATTATGAGCCAAACCGTATTTTGCGCCCTTAACCTGATTTATCGCCTCTCCGCGAAGTTGCTTCACAAGCTCTATAATTTGCTTGATGCCTGTTGCCCCAACCGGGTGGCCGAGCTTCAGGCCACCGTCCGTGTTCACAGGGATGGACCCGCCTATCCTCGTCTCCTGATTTAGAAGCAGTTCCCTTCCCTTTCCAGGTTCTGCAAATCCTAGGTCTTCGTAAGCTATTAGCTCTGCGATTGAAAAGCAATCGTGTACCTCTGCTACATCTATATCCCCTGGCTTCAGGCCAGCTTGGGAATATGCTTCCCTTGCAGCAAGCCTGGCTGCCTCCAAGCTTGTCAGGGACTTTCTGGCATAGAGACCTAGTGTGTCAGAGGCATGGGCTGATGCCAGAACCCATACGGGCTTTTCAAACTGCTTGGCTATTTTTTCGGATGCTAATACGACAGCAGCAGCTCCGTCGGTTATCGGGGAGCAATCGAGAAGCCTTAGGGGATCTGCTATTAAGGGTGACCTTAAGACATCCTCAACCCTTATCTCGAACTGAAATTGAGCATAGGGATTGTTCTTTCCATGGAAGTGGTTCTTCACAGGGATCTCTGCAAGCTCCTCTCGGGTTAGGCCGTAGAGGTGCATATACCTCCTTGCCATTAGAGCATAGAGACCTGTAAAGGTGAAACCGAGGGCTGATTCCCATTCCTGGTCCCCGGCA
>QMZZ01000025.1 GCA_003663445.1 Candidatus Aenigmatarchaeota archaeon
CGGGGTGAGAAATAAGTAATCGGGCGTTAAACTTCTTTTAATGAGGGCCTTTGACATCCTGAACAAACTGAAGTGGACCAACCAGCTTGATAGAGCTGAGATCGTGATCCTTCACCGCGGTGCTCCCGATGATAGGAAAACGATCTCCGGAAAGGAGATAGTCGAACTGGGTAGGGATCGGTTTCTGACCAAGGATAGCTGCATACCGCTTCATCGGGTTCTAGAAGTGAGGCTTGAAGGGAAAATCCTATGGAGGAGACACAAGCAGGAATAGTCTCCCATCCCTTTTCTCCACCCTAAACTCGGCTGGAAGGAACTTCCGGATCACCCAGATATTCGTTTCGGCATGAGATGTTAGTTCAGGGATCGCTAATTCAGACTTTCCGGCTGCTAGAGCAAGGAAGGGCAGGAGCTGGTCGGTTGCCCATCTATCAACACAGGCTCCTTTTTTAAAATCTTCCATCAGCTCTTTTGCAGCCCTTTCCCCTATCTCCTCAGCCCTAACACCCCTTTCTCCGATACCTGATGAGCCGAGAAGTGCTGGAGGGGCTGAAAGCCAGAGGACAAGGCCTGAACCAGGACAAAGAGCATCGACGTATTTCGTCTCGATCTGGCATGGTGCTATCTGCTTCAGGATCTCCTCTGCACTCCTTGCCTGTCTCTCAGCAACTTCCCTTGGCTTAAGGTGCAGGGATGCTATCGATAGTCCGTGGATCTCTGGGGTGCCCTGATCAAGGAGCTTTAGAGGTTTGAGCGGGAGTTTTGGCTCCAGTCTGACCAGGGTTTCCGCGCCTCCCTTTGGATAGAAACCGCTTTTCAGGCTTTTTATCTCTATCCTGTATCCCATCTTTTCGAGAAGGGGCAGGAGAACCCTTTGGAGCCAGGGGATCGGAGGTGCAAACTTTCCGAAATCCGCCCCTCCCTGGATCCTTATCCTGACCGGCTTTTCAGATCCCAAACAGGCAAGCTGAAGGGTTTGCAGGACAAGGCCTATTGAACCGGCTGTTGGGATTTTTATTTCAATCTGCCTTTTCCGGATCTCTCCTGGCCAAAATCTGATCTCCTGTGAGCCTAACTCTGCTCCTAAAAGCCTTCCGGCCGATAGCTCCTTTAGGGCAAGAATGCCCATAAGATGCTGGGTTTTCAGGCCCGGTTTGGGTCTTTTTGCCCTTATATTGAAAACCCTTACGGGTTTTTTGAGCAGGACGGAAAGGGCTGTTGCTGTCCTCAGGATCTGTCCTCCTGCCTCCCCCCAAGAGCCGTCTATCTCGATCACAGCTCGAGTTTATCCCCGTTCTTCGGAGAGAATACCTTCCATCCCTTTTCAGCCAGCTCCTCCCTGAATTCGTGATTCCTGTCCCCGTGGACAAGGATTATGGTTTCTGGATTAAGTTTTTCCATAAACGAGATGAGATTGTCCCTCCCGCAGTGCTGGGAAAAGTCCATAAATTCTACCCTCATCTTCGGTTTTACGTCAAGGCCCGGAATCTGGATCCTGCCTGTTTCGAGCAGGATCCTTCCAGGTGTCCCCTCTATCTGATATCCGTTCAGGATAAGCAAGCAGTCTTCCCTGTCATGAAGCCTTTTTAGGTACCATTGGATTGGCCCGCCCTGAAGCATGCCGGCAGATGCCAGGATCACACCGGGTTTTGATATGGCTTCAAGCCTGTCCTTTGCCTTCCTTATCTTTCTTGCAGAATCAAAAGCCCTCTGAAGTCTTACAGGGTCCTTATGGCTTTCAGGATGCCTCAGGATCGCCTGGGTTGCATGGATTCCCATCCCGTCCACCCAATAAGGCAGGCCGAGCTCTTCGACTATCACGAGCATTTCCTGGGTCCTTCCGACCGCAAAGCATGGCAAAAGCACTATACCTCCTGCCTCTACGGCTGTTCTTATCTCTTCCTGAAGCTTTTGGGTCAGGCTTTCCCTTTCAGGATGGTTTTTATAGGAATAGGTCGCCTCTGTTATCAGGATGTCAGCTTCCAGATCTTGATCAGCTCCGTTCAGGAGGCGGGTCGGCTCGAATTTGATATCTCCGGTGAAAAGGATCTTTTTTTCTGCATGGATGAGGATGGAGGCAGAACCAGGGATATGGCCAGCATCCCTGAATTCGAAGGTTGCTTGGTCAAACCCGACTTTTTGACGGTAGTAGAGTGGGCTTGCATGTTCGAAAAGCTTGTCGATATCCTGATAGGAATAATGCGGTATCATCCCTTTCTTCCTCTGGACCTTTATCGAATCCTTGAGCAGGATAAGGGAAAGGTCGAAGGTAGTAGGGGTTGCGAACGTTCTCGCCCCACACCCCCTTCTATAAAGGCATGGAAGATGGCCTGAATGATCCAGATGGGCATGGGACAGAAAGATGGCTTTAAGCGGAAGCGGGGCCTCGATAGGATGGGACATCGTCTGAACATTCACACCGTAATCCAGCAAAAACTTTTCCTGTCCAAGGTCCAGATATATCGCTTCCCTTCCGACCTCGTCTGCCCCGCCCAAGAACCAAAATTTAACCATTAAAACCCTATATTAATAATGAGATATATAGATTACCTTGATTTTCGATACAGGCCAGGGGACGATCTAATCTGCAGATTCTGGTTGAAAGCAAAGGACCCGAAAAAGGCTGCAGGGGCTGTCGCCGCCGAATCTTCTATAGGGACATGGACAGAAACAACAACGGTAAAGCCGTATATGCTGAAGTATGCTGCAAAGGTCTTCAGGCTTGAAAAGCAGGGGAAGGGGTGGATAGCTGATATAGCTTATCCAGCAGATCTTTGGGAGGCCGGAAATCTTCCTGGCCTGCTCTCAGGTATAGCCGGAAACATCTTTGGGATGAAGGAAGTGGATAAACTCAGGCTCATCGATGTCAGGTTTCCGAAAAAGCTTCTGAAGACTTTTCCTGGTCCTAAGTTCGGGATTCAGGGTGTCAGGAAGAGAACAGGGGTCAGGAAAAGGCCTTTGATAGGGACGATAGTGAAACCGAAGATAGGGCTGAAGCCGGATGATCATGCAAGGGTTGCCTTTGAGGCATGGGTAGGGGGATGCGATTTGGTGAAGGATGACGAAAACCTGGTAGATCAAAAGTTCAACCGATTTAGGGAAAGGTTGGAGAAAACGCTAAAGGCGAAAGAGAGGGCTGAAAGGGAGACAGGAGAGAGAAAGTTCTATATGGTGAATGTCACAGCCGAGACCCAGGAGATGCTGAAGAGGGCAAGGCTTGCAGAGGAGCTGGGGAATGAGTATATAATGGCTGATGTTATCGTTCTTGGATGGTCGGCGATCCAGACCCTTAGAAACCAGGATTTCAACTTAATCCTTCATGCCCATCGTGCAGGTCATGCAGCCCTTGATAGGGAGGAGCATGGGATAAAGATGTGCGTCATTGCAAAGCTCGTCAGACTCGCCGGTTTTGATCAGCTTCATGTAGGGACTGTGGTAGGGAAGATGTTCGAGGGCTTGGAGGATGTTAAGGAAAACATAAAGGCATTGAAGGAGGATATGGGAAGGATAAAGCCTGTTATGCCGGTTTCTTCTGGTGGTCTTCATCCAGGTCATGTTCCGAGATTGCTTGAGATTTTCGGAAGGGATGTTATAATCCAGATGGGTGGTGGTATTCACGGCCATCCTGGGGGGACGAGAGCAGGAGCAAGAGCAGCCAGACAGGCCCTCGAAGCATCCCTTCAGGGAATCCCACTTAAAGAGGCAAGAAAAAGTTATGAGGAGCTCGACCAAGCCCTCAAACACTGGGCTTGAGCTTAAGTACAGGGCGCTGGTGGAGGAATGGAAGTTCATCCAGCTCTCAATAGCCATCTATTTCTCCTTTTCGTCCTTTGCCTTTATCCTTTCCCTGATATATCAAAGCGCGTTTGCTTCCCTGATAGCTTTTCTGATGATGTGCATCTTTGCCTGGTACGAATACAGGATAAGATCAAAATATGTTGAGGCAAAGGAAAGGCTGGAAAAGGAGCTTGTCGGCAGGAGGTATCCTGAAATAGTGAGGAAAGGGATTCTATGGTAGGTATTTTTCCCTTTGGCTGGAAATGGAGACTTAAAAGGCTCAGGAAAAGATGGGACAGGCTGAGGGAAAAGGCTCTTGGAAAACCAGAACCTCTCAGGTCACAGCTTTTGCAAAAGCTTGACGTGGTTGAAAACAAGCTGAGGACCCTGGAAGAGCAACAATTAAACCTTGCGATGAGGGCGAGACTTGCGAAGGAAGTCGAGCTAGACCTGGAAGAGATAAAGGCGGTCATCAAGCAGAAGTAATGGGTTATTTTGAGATTCTGGAAGGAAAGCAGAAACCGAGGTTTCTGAGGCTGAGAGAGTGGAAAAGGGTGTGGAGGATGCTTTCATCCTGTCGGCTTTGTGAAAGGAGGTGCGGGGTTAACAGGCTCGAAGGAGAGACAGGTTTCTGCAGGGTCGGAAAGGATTTCAGGGTTTTCGGATGTCATCTTCATTGGGGAGAGGAACCTGAGCTTATACCGTCAGGAACCGTTTTCCTGGCAGGTTGCACCCTTAATTGCTGTTACTGTCAGAATGCTCCAGAATCTATAGACTACCGGCTAGGTATGGAAATCACTTTTCAGGGATTCAGGGAGGTTTTGAAAAAGCTGGAGCGGGAGGGGGCAAGGAACATAAACCTGGTAGGCGGGGATCCCACACCCTATATACCTCAGATCTTCAGAGCCCTTTCAGGCCTGAAGTTAAGGATTCCTATCATATTCAACTCGAACAGCTATTATTCTGCCGAATCAGTAAGGGTCTTGGAGAAGTTTGTCGATCTTTACCTGCTCGATTTTAGGTACTGGTCAGATTCCTGTTCAGAAAGACTCAGTCAAGCCCCTGAATATGCCAAAGCAGCCAGAAGGAACCTGATAAGGGCAAAGGAGGCAGGGGATCTGCTGATAAGGGTTTTGGTCCTTCCAGGTCATCTGGATTGTGATGCAAAACCGATTCTTGAATGGGTGAGGAAGAGGCTGGGGAAGCAGGTAAGGATAAATCTGATGTCGCAGTACTGCCCTTGCTGGCATGCACACAGGTATCCTGAGATCTCCAGGGAACTGACACCAGAGGAATGGCAGGAAATAAAGAGCTATGCAGAGGATCTGGGTTTCGAAAACATCCTTTACTCGTAAGATGGCTTCTGGGGCTTTTCGAACAGCCTGTCTACCTCCTCGGGCTCGAGCACCGGTTTTTCGAATCTTTCAAGGTCCTCAGAAAGCCTCGGGCATGCCGTATTTACCAGGATATCAAGATGCATTCCGAGAATCTTTTCTGGTGTTATTTCGTCAAAAACAAGGATCCATACCTGCTTTCCGAGCTCCTCAAGCTTTTTCTTTAGCTTTACCGCAAGCTCGGGTCTGAACTGTCCTGGCTTGGTCGAAACCAGAATCCCGAAGTGTTTCGAGCCTTTTGCCTCCTCGATGCATGCCTGCCTTATCCTTTCCAGCCTCTCCCTCTCACCCGTCAGATCTTCAAGCTTCCCTGAATCGAAATCGAGCATCAGGACGGGTTTTTCGGTTTTCCTTACCAGTCCCAAAACATGGAACCTGCCTGTTCCGAGAAAGAGGAAGGCATCGACGAGGTTTTGGATCGAAAGGGCTGCCGTAAGGTCACAGCCAAGGATCTGTCCAGGATATCTCGCCTTTCCCAGCATCTGGCCTCCTGCAGGGATGCCGAGATGGCAGGAGACGCCCCTGGATTCGAGAAATTCCTTTGCATCCTGGAGGCTGTTCAGGTACTGGAGGGTTGATAGAAGACCCAGGGTCTTGTATCTTTTCAGCACATCAAGGTTCTGCTCAAGATAGGGCTTTGGATCGAACTCGAGCCTGTATTCCTCCCATATCACCCGACATTCGGGTTTTAACCCGAAATCTGTATGACCTATATGCACCAGGACTGCCCCGAGCTTTTCTGCTTCCCTATCTCTCAGATCGCAGGAACCGAAGCAGGGTTCTGCTGAAATGAAAACCTCGTGACCGAGTTTTTCTATCTCCCTGGCAAACTCCAAGACCTTCGGTTTCAGGCCCTCAGGTACCTGGAGCAAAATCCGACTCGGCTCAAGCCCTTTCAGGTTTTCGAGAAGCTTTTCCAGCATATAAA
>QMZZ01000026.1 GCA_003663445.1 Candidatus Aenigmatarchaeota archaeon
ATCGAATCTTTCTGGGCTTGTTCGATCTCCTCTTTTATCCTCTTTTCAGTTCCGGGCTTGATGTCAAGATCAGAAAGCCCCATGGAAAAGCCACGAAGCTTTAGGTAGGCCTCACCTAACCTTCCTGCCTTGTCAATAAAGTCCTTCAGTTGGTCGTTCGTCAGATAATACCTTAGTCTCGAAATTATCTTCCCCTTTTCTATTCCAAGAGCCGATTTGTCTAGCTGGCCGCATTCGAGCTTTCCGTTTCTGATTATCACGATACAATCCCTCTTCATCTTTTCTTCTCGTGAAAGCTTCAGGCCCTTGGCATAATCAGGATCGAACTCGAGATCAAACCCCTCTGGGAACAGCAAGCTGAAAATTTCCTTTCCGGTGAATTCCTTCTTATCCGGAAGTTTCAGGTCTATATTTGCATAAGCAAGCAATTGAGCAGCTTCCTCCCTATTGAACTTTGTTTCTCTTGAGGTCAGGAGAAAGATACCGGAGATCTGATCAAGGTCCAGCCCGATTATCGGGCCGCCGAATTTCGGCGAAATTATGTGATTTTCAACAGCCATCAAAAGCCTTGCTTCTGCTCTTGCCTCTTCTGTTTGAAGAGCATGAAGGTTCATCTCGTCACCATCAAAATCCGCATTATAAGGTGGACAGACAGAAGCATTCATCCTGAAGGTTTGATAGGGCATTACTCGGACCCTGTGTGCCATCATGGATATCCTGTGAAGAGATGGCTGACGGTTGAAAAGCACGATATCTCCGTCCATTAATTGCCTCTCAATCACCCAATCAGGAGCCAGGTTTTCGATGAGATCCTTTTTGTTCTCAGCAGTCACCTTTATCCTTCTTCCGTCGGGTCTCTGCACATAGTTTACCTTGTCGGCCTTTATGAGCTGTTTGACTTCTTTAAGATTGAGCTTCGTCACATACACAGGTACTGTCAGCTCTTTTGCGACCTTTTCAGGAACACCTACCTCATTTATGCTGAGTTTGGGGTCAGGAGAGATAACGCTTCGGGCAGAAAAGTTCACCCTCTTTCCAAGCAGGTTCCCCCTGATTCTCCCTTCCTTTGCTTTGAGTCTTTGGATAAGACCCTTTAAAGGCCTTCCAGACCTGTGACGGGCAAGCGGTGCTCCTGTGAGCTCGTTATCAAAATAGGTCGCTGTATGGTATTGAACGAGTTCCCAGAGGTCACTTATGATGAAATCGGGCGCACCTATATCTATATTCTCCCTCAAGGACTGGTTTATCCTGACTATATCCACAAGCTTGTGCGTTAGATCGTCTTCTGACCTTTCTCCTGTTTCCAGGGTTATGCTCGGTCTCATCGTCACAGGCGGGATCGGGAATAGCGTCAAGATAAGCCATTCTGGTCTCCCTCCCTTAAACCCTATCTTTTCCAGGTCCTCGTCCGGTATCTTCTCAAACCTTTCCCTGATCTGAAGAGGATCGAGCTCTTCTTTATCCTCGTAATAGGTGTAAGGTTTCACAAATCTTATCTTCTTTTGCTGGGCTTTACAGTGCGGACATTTTGTCGGACTCGCTTGGGTGAGCTGGTAAACATTTTCTATCATAATCCTTCCGCACTTCCTGCAGGTGATCCTCAGCAAGTCGTAAATAATCTTTGTGTAGAGCACATGGATGACGGGTCTTGCAAGTTCCAAATAACCAAAATGACCTAGACATTCGCCCATCCCACCACCACATGTCCTGCAGTAAAGACCAGGGTCTATCACTCCGAGCCTCGGATCCATCACCCCGCCTTCCACAGGATATCCATCGGCATCGTAAAGATCTGAGGTGACGACCCTTACTCTTGCTAGGTTTTTGATAAGTTCAGGATCCAGGAGCTTGAACTCGATCGCAGCTATCTTCCACATGGCTATACCTCCTTTACCACAAGCTTCGGATAGATCCCCATTGCCTTCAGCTCGTCCAGGAAGAGCTTAAACGCGTACGAGGTTTGAACCCAAGCTATCTGTGAATCCTTGCAAACATCGCAATAGGTCTTGTTTTTAGCCGCTTCATGTATTGCCAGCAAACCGCATTTGGTACATACCGGAATTGCGGTAAGATCCGAATCGAACCTTTCCTTCAGCACCAAAGCTGCGTTATGTCCTACCATACACTGCTGTTCCATTTCACCGAGCCTCAAACCACCTCTTTTTGCCCTTCCTTCTGTCGGCTGCTTGGTCAGGAGCGTGACAGGGCCTCTCGACCTTGCATGGATTTTGTCTGTGACCATGTGGTCGAGCTTTAAGTAGTAGGAAATCCCCGTAAAGATGAGAGCAGGATACATCTTACCGGTTGCCCCATCATACAGAACCTGCTTTCCGTCGTCCCTGAACCCGAGCTTTTTCATGAGCTTCCTTATCTCTTCCTCCTTCATCCCGGTGAAAGCAGAACCATCGACCAGCTGGCCTGAAAGTGCTCCTACCTTTCCTGCCAGCATTTCAAGCAGATGACCCACCGTCATTCTTGAAGGAATCGCATGAGGGTTGAAAATAATATCAGGAACGACACCGTCAGCGGTAAAAGGCATATCCTCCTGTTTCACCAGCAAGGATATCACCCCTTTCTGTCCGTGCCTGGATGCAAACTTGTCACCAATTTCAGGTATCCTCATGTCCCTTACCCTTACCTTTATCAGCTGTTCGGCATCAAGTGTTTCTGTTATGAGCACCGTATCAACCACACCTCTTTCACCATGTCTGACGCATACCGATGCCTCTCTCTTGTTTTCCAGTTCAGCCGTAAACTCCTCCCCGATGAGGAATCTGAGGGGTGATACCTTTCCTATCAGGACAGAATCGGATTCCACCCGAATTTCAGGACTTATAATTCCGTCTTCGTCCAGGTTCACATAAGCTGCCTCTCCTCTATAACCCTTTACCCCAACCTCTGGGATCATTATTTCGTCTTCTTGACCACCCCAATATCTCTTTTTCAGGGTTTCGTAAGTCCTGAAATAGAAAGAGCGGAAAAGTCCTCTTTCCACCGCCGATTTCGACATCACTATGGCATCATTTAGGTTCCATCCTTCCCAACAAAGGATTGCTATCACGATATTCTGACCAACTGGATATTCGTTGATGATCCTGGACATGGATGTTTGAACAAGCGGAACTTGGGGATAGGCAAGGATGTTGAATTTCGTATCGGTTCTTACCGGGAAATTATCTGCTACAAGTCCGATCGCCTGACCCACCATCTTCGATCCGTAGTTCACCCTGTCACCCCGGTTGTATTCTGGATAGGGTGCCAAGGCTGCTGAATTACCCAGCATCACTATCGGATCGATTTCCAAGTGAGTATGCTCTTTGGTGAGCTCCTCCGCCCTCATCGCGACCAGCGCATTTTCTTCTTCCTCTGCGTCCAGATACTCGATGATGCCCCTTCTGACCAGCTCGTACCAACCCAGCTTGCCTTCCCTTACTTTCTGAAGGATTTCCGGTGTTAGTTTCGGCTTTCCATTCTCCACGACTATCAGGGGCCTTCTGACCCTACCACCATCCGAATTTATCCTGACCTCTCCGTATTCAGGGAACCAAGCAATGTTAATGTGATGGGATATCAAACCCTGCCTCCTCTTTTCCCTAAACTTTTTCACGAACTCCTCAGGATTTCTTATCTCCTTTACCCATCTCCCGTTGAAGAAGAGATCCGCTTTATTCGTTTTCTCGCTCATGCTTCCTGAAGCTCCTTGAGGAGCTTTGCCTCCTCTTCAAGATTCAGGCCGGGTGTTATTTCGGTCATGATCGCAAGATGCTTTCTCAAACCTATGGAAGAACCTTCCGGGGTTTCCGCAGGACATATCCTTCCCCATTCGGTTGGATGGATCTGTCTTGCCCTGAAGTGCTCTTGGGTTGGGGTGAGCGGTGAGATAGCGGACCTGAGATGCGATATCGTCTTTATAAAGCAGCTTCTGTCAAGCCTTTGGGATACCCCTGTCCTACCTCCAACCCAGTTTCCGGTCGCAAGCGAGGACAGGATCTGTTTGGTCGCCGCATCCGCCTCAACTATACCCTGAACAGACGGGACCTTCCCTCTTTTTACAAGCTTCTGATAATTATAGGTCATTTTTGCCAGCAACCCCCATCGCCCCAGGAGAACAGACCTGAAGAGCTGGCCTAGAAGCTCCCCTGAGGTCAGAAGTCGCTTGTTGCGGTAATGGTCTATGTCATCCTCCGGGACCATCCCTAAAGAGAGCCTAAGAACGTTGTTGATAACCTTGCAAAGGAACTTGGCTTTCTCCAACCTGTTCTTCGTTTCTTGACCTATATGCGGCAAAAGATATCTGTCGAGGATCTGGTTTACCCTTTCTTTCCTGTAATCCTCTGAAAGCCTGAGCTTCTTTCCGATGAACTCTATGGCTTCTTCCGATGTCCTTGCTTCTTCCTGATAAAGGCTAACGTAAAGCTCGTTAAGGACCCTCGGATCTTTCGATATATTATCACAGATTTCCTTATCCGTCTCGAGCCCCAAGGCCCTGAGGATGGCTATGAGCGAAAGGTGCCTAAGGTTGGCAAAGGAGATATGAAGGGTCCCGTCAGGCTTCTTTTCTATCAGGTGCTTCTGCCTGAATCCTGATCTTTCAGAGTTTATCCTCACGGTTATCACATCCTTCGACCACTCGTAAACCGGTTTATTGGAAGCTATCTCCTCTATAAGCACCACTACCCTTTCTGTTCCGTTGATAATGAAATAACCCCCAGGATCTTTCGGGTCTTCCCCGTTCTCGATAAGCTCCTGCTCAGAAAGGCCATAGGTCTTGCAGAGTTTCGATCTCACCATAACCGGAATCTCGCATATCTTCACTACTTCAGGCTTTTCCCTAACACCGTTCACGATAGGGGTTATTTCAACAAAAACCGGAGCAGAATATGTCAGGTTCCTTATCCTCGCCTCGTTCGGAAATATTTCCTTATGAGAACCATCCGCCTCCTCAACAGTCGGTTTCCCTACCGTTACCTCACCGAAAGCGAGCTTGAGCTCCCCTGTCTCCGGGGTCAGATTGAGAAAACCTATTTCGTTGATGATTTCCTGAAGACCGGAATCTATCAACTTATTGAAAGAATCTATCTGAAAATCGACCCATCCTCTTTCCCTTTCATGAAGATCGAGAAGCTCCCTGAAGCTCATCCCTCACCGACCTCCTCCTCAGTCTCTTCCAGCTCTTCCAGCTCCTCAACCTCTTTCTTTCGCTCTATTACAACCCTATAATAAAAGGTTTCGCCAGCGGTCGGGGACCTTCTCGTCATTTTTATTACATCCCCGGGTTTTGGTTTCAAATGCTTGATAGCCGGATCATCTATAAAAATTTTCGGCAGTTCCGCCTCTGTCACGTGCAGTCTTTCCAATAGCTTTTTCTTTTCCTCCTCTGGCAAGATCTCGTGCTTAGGAACAAGGACGTGCTCTGCGACCTTTAGCATACAAATCACAGGTTTCCCACCCCGACAATTATCATTATGTAATTAGGAATTTAAATCTTTTTCTTTTACTTGAAAATCTCTACATCTTTAACTAAAGACGACCTAAGAAGCTGATCTTTAATTTTTTCCAGTCTTTCTTTGCATTCTGAGATATCTGTTATCACATCCCATTCAGCCAATTTGTTTTTGATGATGGTCCTCGATTCTGACATCACAATGTTGATATTATATTCAGCGAGCAAAGAAGCTACGGTTGCGAGAGAATCCGGTACATGGGTCAGTAAAAATCTGAATTTGGCTGTTTTTTCTTTCACAAGTGGTAAAATTCTGGCTTCTCCTTTATCTCCATCCGGTATTATTACAATCTCTGTTCCTGTTTCGATTCCAAGGTCTTTTCTGATATGATTGGGAATCAGCAACCTTCCTTTTGAGTCCACTTTTGATATATTGGAATTTCTCATTATTTTGTTTTTCGACCCACATTTATAAAAATTTGATGGGACCGGAGGGATTTTTGTTCTTTTCGCACCCTCGACAACCGGGTTTTTGCCATCG
>QMZZ01000027.1 GCA_003663445.1 Candidatus Aenigmatarchaeota archaeon
CTACACGACCCTTATAATAATCGGATCGCTCTTCTTTGTCATCCTTCTCGCAATCATGTCACCCATGGTCGGGGCATCCATCCTCTTCCTCCAGGCATTTATCGCTTTCTTCTTCATCCCCCTGGTATCTATCGGGTTCATAGTCCTGCTTAAGGCGATATCCCCGTTTGAGACATGATGGAATACAGACAGAGAATGCTCTTCGGATCAAGTCTGATCTGTATAGTCCTGATTCTGCTCGGCGTGCTTTCGATGGATGTCGGGATCCTGGGAAACCTTTTGCTCATATCCATCCTTGTCTTTGCCTCAACCCTTTTCCTGATAAAATATGCATACTATACCTGGTTAAAAGCCCTTGAGATGCAGTTTCCGAATTTTGTGAGGGACCTTTCGGATTCCATAAGATCAGGGATGTCGATGAAACAAGCCATAATCCTAGCATCTAAAACTAACTACGGAAAGCTTTCGGCTGAAATAAAAAGCATGGCTGCAAAGCTGAGCTGGGACATACCTGTCCTGAGGGTCCTTGAAATATTCCAGAAACGTATAAGTGGATCGAGACTGATGAGCGAGGCTGTCGATATCATGAAGGAGGCATATACTTCAGGAGGAGATGTTGCTGCAACCCTTGATTCGATAGCAAGGGACATGATGATGTTCAAGGAGATAGAAGCAGAAAGGGAATCGATGGCAAGAGGACACATAATCATAATGTACGGGATCTTCTTCATGTTCGTCGGGATAGCGCTCATGATAATCTTCATCATGGTGCCGATGATAAAAGCTGGTCCCCAGGAGATGAGATTCGGGTTCGGTTTTGGAAATCCGTGCGAAAACTTTCTGGGATTCCCCTGCAATTACTATCAGCTTCTCGGATCGGCTTTAGGTGTACCTCAGGGTGTTGCTCTTTACTATGTCTCCCTCTTCTTCACTATCGTCATCATCCAGGGGATCTTTATGGGCTTTATAGTCGGCCAGCTGGGTGAATCTTCAGTTTTAGCCGGAGCCAAGCACTCGCTCATTATGGTGATAACAGCTTTGGCTATCTTTCTTTTCATCATAAGGGCAGGATTGATCCCGGTATGAAAAGGGAGATAAGGAGACAACTTGTGCACCTTTCGGGTTTTATCTTCATCCTTCTCGCGCAATGGGCAGGAAAGACCGTCGTTTTGTGGTACTGGATAATAGCCCTTTTCCTGGCTGTTTATGCAGGATATCTTAAATGGCAGGTTTCCCTGCTTCCGAGATGGGAAAAGAAGATAAGGGATTTCATCCTTTCCTTTGAAAGGGAAACTCAGAAGCCGCTTTTAGGAGCTTTTCTCTTCTTCTTTTCATCCGGCCTGACCTTCCTCCTCTTTCCTGTTCCGATAGCATCTGCTTCCTGCACGATTCTGGTTTTCGGTGATGCCCTTGCTTGTCTTTTCGGGAAAAAATTCGGTTTCCACAGGATCGGAAGGAAATCCCTTGAAGGTGCTGCTGCATTCTTTTTCGGGGGTCTTCTTTCTTACCCATTCATCGGGCTTTTGGCAATCCCTGCCTCTTTCTTTGCCTCGGTTTTGGAACTCCTTCAGGGTTTTACGAGCAATCCGTGGCTGGATGACAACCTGCTCATACCGCTTTTGACAGCAATCTTTATTTACGGGATTTTAAATTTATTTTAATGGGCCCGTAGCTCAGCTGGATAGAGCACCGGTCTTCTATCAAGAAGAGCTGATCAGAAATGAGGAAAACCGGGGGTCGAGGGTTCGAATCCCTCCGGGCCCATATGAAATTTGGAATACCTCTCTGGTACGGAAACTTCAGGTCAGCCGGATTTAAGCAGGCTATTCAGGAAGCCAAGAAAACGGGATGTGATTACGTTGAGGTCTCACTTGATTATCCGGTCAAGCCCCAGGCTTCTGGTATAGAAATAGCTTTTCACGCCCCCTGGGCAGGGATAGAGACAGCATCCCCCTTTAAGGAAATAAGGGAAGCAGCCTTTCAGGTACTTTTCGAATCCATGGAACTGGCTTCTGCCCTTTCTCCGGCCTATTACAACATTCACATAATCGCTCATGATCCGACCTATCACTTCCCTGAGGTCAGGAAAAGAATAAAGAAGCATGCTGAAGCAGCCGGAAGAAGGATAGAGAGAAAAGCAAGGAGCTTGGGGATGCGGGTGACGATCGAAAACAATCCGAGCGTTTTTATGGGGACTATCCAGGATTTCGGCTTCCTTCTGAAATCCAGGCTGAGACTTTGCCTGGATATAGGGCATGTTATGATCGCGAATTGGCTTCTCGACAAGCCCTACAGTTTGGATGAATGGATAAAGAGGTTCGGAAAGAAGATTTTGACCGTTCACTTTCATGATTGCAAGTTTCTTGAAAGACCTTATGATCATCTAATGCTGGGAAAGGGTGATCTGGATCTAAAAAGGATAGCCGAAGATATAAGCAGGACCAACTGCGAATATCTCTTGCTCGAAACCATCCATAAGCTCAGGATAAGGGAGGCAGTTAGCTATAAAGATTTTAAAGCAGGATTAAAAATATGCAGGAAAATTTTTGGGCCCGTGGTGTAGCTTGGTCTAGCATTGCAGCTTGGGGTGCTGCCGACCTGGGTTCAAATCCCAGCGGGCCCACTTTCTCTTAGCTTTTCAGCCACCCTCTTACAACCCAAAAGCTGGATGAGTTTTCCCATCCTTGGTCCGTAGGGAGATCCCAAAAGGATTAGGTAAAGCTTCTGGAAAAATTCTGACGGTTTGAGTCCATGCTTCCTCGCAAGCTCAAAGACCTTCCCCTGGATCTCCTCGGCATCCCTTTCTTTTTCGAGCCATTCAGCAAGCTCGGAAAGGGCTGGCAATTCCTCAGGTTTTATCTCAGGTCTTTCAGCTTTCCTCTCACCTACCCAGTTTTTTGCCCACCTCAGCCTTTTTTCGAGTTCTTCTGTTTCATCAAGCCCTTTAAGCTCCATCACGATTTTCTTCGCTAGCTCAAGGTCCGGAACCATTCTTAGGATGTTTGCAAGCATCAGATAGGGAAGATGGATCCCGGGTTTTTTCGGCGGTTTTAGGTAATGGATATACTCGAAGAGTCTTTTCGGATGCTGAAGTTCCCTCTCATTCTGGATCTTCTCCCTTCCGAAATAGACATCTTCTAACCAGTCAACCTCATCCATATATGCAGGCACAGAATTGAGGTCTATCTCTCTCGTCCCAGTAAATCGCTTGAAGAACAGCAAGTTCAATGACTGGGGCGACCCGCATCTCAACCAATCCTGGGGTGTTATAGCATTTCCCACGGATTTTGATATCTTCTTCCCTCCTTTCTGCAGGAAGAGCTCATACCGGGCATGCAGGGGTGGTTCCCATCCGAAAACGTTTTTAGAAACCCAGTCATTGACCCTGACAGAATCTGCAAGGTCCTTTCCATAAGCTTCAGAGCATACCTTCAATCTCGACCACCTGGCCGCGAATTCTACCTTCCAGGCAAGCTTTCCGTCCCTAAAGCTGCACTCTCCCTGATATCCGCATCCCTTGACCATAAACGGCTTCCCTGAAACCTTTCCCTCGAACTCCTGATCACAGACATAAAAAACCTTTCCGGGTTCCCATCCAGTCACCCTGGTTGTGTAAATCCTGCCGCATGATTGGCAAATCGGAAAGAAAACGGTTCTCAGGTCCTGTCCCAGCCAGTCCTCCACAACCTTCTTAATCCTTTCTGCCTCTTTCAATGCCAGCCCTATCTCCCTGTCAAGCTCACCCTTTGCATAAAACCTATCACCTGAATAGAACTTGAAATCTATCCCGAGTTTTTCCAGGCTTTCGAGAAGCAGGGATGACATATGCTCTCCATAGCTTTCATGGCACCCGAAGGGATCTGGGATGTGTGAAACAGGCTTTCCGATATATTCCTTCAGGCTTTCAGGAAAACCCAGGGGGACCTTTCTCAACCCATCCCTGTCGTCTGAAAATGCTATAAGATCCGAATCATAACCCCTATCCCTTATCCCAAGGCATACTGCCCAACCCCTTGCAACATCCGAAGCAGAGCCGAGATGCGGAATGCCGGATGCACCTATACCCGATTCCACCCTCAGGTTCTTCACCCTTTTCAGCCTTTCCTCTCTTTTGATAACCTCATCTGCGAGCTTATCAGCCCAAAATATCATTTTACAGCCTCCTCCAAAAGCTTCTTTATCTCCTCTTTTTCCTTTCCAAGCCATCTCTCGAACTTTTGGGTCAACCTCAAGATAGATGTATGCCCTGACTTCTCGGCTTTTACCAGCCCGAGCTTTTCGAGTTTTTTAATATAGCTGTAAGCCTTATTACCCTGGATCTTCACCACCTCGGATTTCTTCACAGGTTCTTTCCAGATTATGATCGCAAGGGTCCTTCTGCAACCCTCTGAGAGCTCGCAGTAGGGAGCCAGATGAGAGACTTTTGGCAGGAGCTCTGGCTTTACCAAAAACTGCCAGCCTTCCTCTGTCTCAACAAGCTCGATCCCCCTTTTATATTCCTGCTTAAGTCTTTCCAGAAGCTTTTTGACCTCTCCCTTAGATCCTATTCCGGCTATCCTTCCCAACTCCTCAAGCTTAAGGGGTTGGGAAGATATCCAGAGAGCTGCCTCAATCAGGGCGAGCTTTTCCTCCATCCTTCACCTCTATATGTATATCTTCGAAAGGTTTTTCTTGATAACACCTTATCCTACCCTCAAAGTCGAGATGAATCAGGGGCACGAATTCCTCAAGGATCCTTTCCCTTTTCCATTCACGGATAAGCTGGGAAAAAAGGGATTTCTTTCCGAGCTGACTTATCTTCCTGAAGAGCTCCTCAACCTGCTGGCTCAGGTCAGGTTGTTTGGTTTCTATCTGCAGGGCAGGATGTCTTCTTTCCCTTCTTTGCTGGGTACTTAAAGCTACCCTTAAAGCTTTTATCAGATCTTCAAGCACGACAGGCCTTCTGTAAACCCTTTTCTGAGGTATCTGGATGGGCGGGACGTACAGCTTGGTCTGCCCATCAGGTTCAAAATCTACCGGCTCCAGGGGAAGGGGCTGCGGTTCCCTGAATATCCTGAGGTCCTGGGATTTTAGCTTCAGAAGGACAGCGGCTATTATCACGAATTTTGCCGGTATCTTGAAGTCAAGCTCTTTAAGCCTTAGCATCCAGCGAATGAAGGCATCGGATAGGGCTTTAAGGTCAAGGTCCCAGGGATTAAGTCCTTCATCCTCCACAAGCTTATAGATTATCTGCTCCCATGACCACTCGGATGCCAAAAGTCTCAAAAACTCTTCCTCATTCATTTTTGCTGTTCTTGCTTGCATTTACAGTATCCTGGATGGTCACAGCCAGGGAAAGTGGAGTATGGAACGGATGCTGAGGGGTTTTTCGGACAATTAACAGCCTTCCATGCCTTGCACGCAGTCACGCATTCCGGCGGTATCTCCTGTCCCTGCTTTTGTCCTAACCAGCTACTAACCGTTTGTGCAATATTCTGCATCCCGCCTGAAAATATCGTCAGGACGATAAGGGCTGAGATAAGCAGGACTATCGCTGTTATGACGATACGCAAAGGTGTGGAGATGGCTCTCATATTTAGAATTAGCAGGAAAAGCTAAAAAATCAACGCAGGCAATCACTGCATGACTTTACTCCTGTTATCTCAGCACAGGATTTCAGGCCCTGATCAGTTTTCTGAGTAGCTACAAACCAGTTAGGCGGAAGATTTCCAGTGGTGCTGCATGTTGATTGGCATTGCTGATAGCAGTAATTGTAAGGATTTACCATCGTGCCCCACGGTGCAATCCCGCCACCGAAGATCGTGAGCAGAACCAGGGCAGCAACCAGCAGGACTACTGCTGTTATGATGATCAAAAGGGTCGCTGAGATCCCTCTCATAATTTAATTTTTTGA
>QMZZ01000028.1 GCA_003663445.1 Candidatus Aenigmatarchaeota archaeon
AGAGATTATTAATAATATGCTTGAAATTGCCAAAAGAACACTTTTTAAATCCCGTATTCTCTGGTCAGAGAAGGTTAGGGGAGCGTTCAAGTCTGAAGGGGAAAGGGACAGATATCCATTCATCTATCCCAGGGATGCGAGCAGGATCGGGATGGCCTTGGACAAGCTCGGGAAGCATGACTGGGTAGAAAGGCATTATTTCGTTTTATCAAAACTTCAGTTCCACACCGGAGAGTTTGCCCAGAGATATGACTATGAGGGAAAACCGAAGATTTCAAGACCCAAGGAAACCGATGCCACGGCTTTGGCCCTCTGCGGAATCTGTCAGCACTTCCTCGAAACAGGAAGGAAACAGTTTCTCCAGAGACTTCTGCCTACTCTAGAGCTCGGTCTGAAGTACCTTAAGCACCAGCTCAAGGAAAACGGGTTGGTTTACGGTATGCATGCGATACATGAAAGCCAGGAGATCGAGAACGGATACGAGATCTGGACAAACTGCTGGACCTGTCAGGCTTTCAGGCTGTCTTCCGAGGTCTTCTCAAAGATCGGAAGACCAGGGACAGCCAGGAGGTTAGGACAAACAGCCAAACAGCTCTATGAAAAGATAATGGAAAAGTTCTGGAACGGAAAGCACTTTATCAAATGCATAAGACCCGACGGCAGTATTGTTGACGGGAAAATCATAAGTATCATCGCACCAGCATGGTCGGGAATCCTGCCGGATGATGCCCCGGAGATGAAGAAAACCGTGAGGTTTCTCAGACCTCTTTGGGACAGAAGGATAGGAGGGTATCAGAGGTTCAGGAAGCTTGAATGGGTGAAGGACTGGCATTGGTACGATGGCGGGTCCGGTTCTTGGCTGAACCACACGATCCTGATGGCAAGGCTTCATGCAAATCAGGGACAGAAGGAGAAAGCCAAGGAGTGCTTGAGGTGGATAAGGCAGGTGACAGAAACATTCGGAAGCCTTCCTGAGCATGTGTCCCTCTGGGAGGAATATCTCGAATGGAAGGAAAACGAGCTTAAAACCGGGATCCATGTCACGCCATGGCTCAAGATCGGGATGAAAAATGCCGAAAAGAATGCAAAAAGATGGAGATGGGCTGGAAAGAGCTTTAAGGTAGTCCCATGGGTAAAGTCAATCATCTGGCCAAGTGCCGAGCTCGTTTTGAACTGGCCCATCCTGGAGGAGATCTGGAAATGCTTGTAGTTGCAGGGACCGGCGGAAGGCATCTGGGTAGGAGGCTCGCAAAAAGCCTGCGGGCAGAATTTTCAGAGCTCGAGGTAGAGAAGTTCCCTGACGGAGAGCTAAGGGTCAGGTTCAGGAAGCCGGTGAAAGGGAAAGTCCTGGTTATTCTTCAATCATTTTTCGGTGATATCAATGACAAGATAATCGAAACCCTCCTTGCAGCTCACACAGCCAGAGAACTAAAAGCCGAGCAGCTCCTCCTTCTAGCTCCTTATTTTCCCTATCTCCGGGAAGATAAGAGGTTTGAGCCTGGTGAGGCGGTTTCGGCAAAAATCCTTGCAAAGATATTTGACATCTTCGATTTCGTTCTTATACTCGACCCTCATCTTCACCGTTTCAGGACCCTGGACGAGTTCTTCCCAAATGCCGTAAGGATCTCTGCCGTGGAAAAATTGGCAGAATTTGTCCGCAGAGTATCAAATCCTGTCATCATTGGGCCTGATGAAGAAAGCTTTCAGTGGGCCGAGGCAGTGGCGGAAAAGCTCGGAAAGAGGGCAATGATCCTGAAAAAGAAAAGGCTTTCACCCGAAGAGGTCAGGATTCGGGCCGGCGGGCTTGAAGTGAAGGGCAGAAATGTCGTGATAATCGATGATATGATTTCTACCGGAAGAACGATGGAAGAAGTCGCAAAGGTAGCCAAAGAGCTTGGAGCCAAGAAAATTTTCTGTATAGCTGTTCACGGGATCTTTGTGAAGAGGGCACTTGAAAGGTTGAAGCGGTATGGAGAGGTCGCAAGCACGAACAGCATCCCTTCTCCAGCAGCGAAAATAGACATCCTTCCTGTCCTATCCAAAGGGATAAGGGAACTTAAGTGGCAAAAACAGAAGATCATGGCTGCCAGAAAGGCTTTGGAATTTGTCAAGCCAGGGATGACCCTGGGCCTGGGATCCGGGAGCACGATGAGAGAATTCGTGAAACTGCTCGGGCTTTCCGGCATCAAGGTAAGAGCTGTTCCGAGTTCGGAAGAGATAAAAAGGGTTGCAAGGGCTTGGGGGATCAGGTTGGTGAACAGCAGAAAAATAGACCTTGCAATAGACGGAGCGGATCAGGTCGATAGCCAAAAAAGGCTTCTTAAGGGTTTGGGAGCTTTTGCCTTTGTGGAGGAAAAGAAGATCGATTACCGGGCTGAAAAATGCATCATCCTGGTGGATGAAAGGAAGCTGGTAAAAAGGCTGGATGGGGCTGTTTTGGTGAAGGTCAAAACTGAGAGGGCTAAAGCTGAACTGCAAAAACTGGGGAGAATTTTCCGGGAAAAAGACGGAATAGTTTTTCTTAAGCTTCGGCTCGATAAGCCTGAAGAGCTCGAAAAAAGAATCAACCGGATACCCGGGGTTGTCGATAACGGAATCTTTGCAAATTTCAAGCAAAAGCCGATAATAATAATCGGGAGGGAAAGGAAAGCTGAGATATGGTGAAACTTCAGCTTGCTCTTGATTTCCTTTCAGTCAAGGAAGCCCTGAAGATAGCAGGAAAAGTATGGAAATATGTTGACATCCTGGAGGCAGGAACTCCTCTGATAAAAGCAGAAGGTATCAAGGTTATAGGAAAGCTGAAAAGGTTCGGAAAGCCTGTTCTGGCTGATCTGAAAACAATGGACACCGGTTTCCTCGAGGCAGAAATGGCTTTCAGGGCCGGAGCCGATCTAACGACTGTTTGCGGTTCTGCCCCCCTCGAGACCATAAAGGGCGCTATAAAGGCTGGAAGAAAGTACAGGAAGAAGGTGATGGTGGACCTCATCGGGATCAAAAGCAGGAAAAGGATCGAAGAGATTCTCAAGCTCGAGCCAGATTACCTTTGCTTCCACCTCGGGATTGATGAGCAGACATCTGGTCAGGAGCTGACAAGAAAGCTAAAGAGCATCAAAAACCTGGGGATCAAGAACCTGGCTGTTGCGGGTGGGATATCTCCAGAAAATGTCCGGAGCGTGATGGTTTTAAAGCCGAAGATAGTCGTGGTCGGTTCTGCGATCACCCGGGCAGAAAAACCAGAAGAAGTGGCAAAAAGGATAAAGGGAATGATATGTTAAGGGAAATTGCTGAAAAGATACTCGAAGAACTGAGGGGCATTCTCGAAGGGATAGATGAGAGGCAAGTCCAAGATTTTCTTGACGCGATTCTGAGCTCTAAAAGGGTTTTTCTTGTCGGAAAAGGAAGGTCAGGACTTATGGCATCGGCCTTCGCCTCCCGTCTGGTCCATCTCGGGATTCCTGCTTGGGTCGTTGGCTCACCGACAACCCCGGGTATCCAGCAGGGAGATACGCTTCTGGCGGTCACGGGAACAGGGGAAACCGAAACGGTTCTCGACATCGTCGAAAAAGCCAAAAAGGCCGGAGCAAAGATTCTCTGCATCACAGCCAAGCCCGAATCAAGGATAGGCAGGGAAGCCGATCTGACCGTGAAGATACCGGCAAAAACGAAAACCGAGTTCGGGAAGTCCTTTCAACCCCTCGGCTCCCCTTTCGAGCAATCCGCCTTTCTCTTTCTCGAAGCGTGCGTGATCCTGTTGATGAAAAAGCTCGGGAAAACCGAAAAAGAAATGAGCAAGAAGCACACGACCCTGGAATGATAGAGGATATCCTGAAGAATCCGGATGAGAGGGTGATCAGGAAGCTTTCTGATCTGGAAGGCTGTTTTTCCGACAAAAGGGCTTTTAAGAAGCTTTTAAAAAGGAACCCGGTAATTTACAGGGTTTGGGTGAAAAAATTCGGGGAACTCTCTTTGGGGATCACCAAGATAAACCCAGGAAGGGTCGGGAAGGAATTCGGGATCACCAAGGGCCATTACCATCTCAAGCCGTCTCCAGAGATCTACCTGCTCCTTTCCGGCAGAGCGGTCCTTTTGATGCAGAAAGGCGGAAAAAGCCGAAAGGTGGAGCTGGAGCCGGAAAGGCCTGTCTTGGTCCCTCCAGGATGGGCCCACAGGGTCGTGAACCCCGGACTTGAACCGTGCCTTTTCCTCGCTATCTATCCCTCAGATGCCGGGCATGATTATGAGAGGATCATGAAAGAGGGTGGCTTCAGGGAAAGGATATTCGCCAAACCGATTCTCGGCCTGGATTTGGGAGGAAGCTATCTGAAAGCTGTGAGAATGGATTTCGGGACAGTTGAACGGAAGCTGAAGCTAAAAACACCGAGAGGGAGAAAGGCTATTCTGGAAAAGCTGGACTCTGTCATCCGCAGGTTGGGCGAGGCTGGGGCTATCGGGATAGCAGTCCCTGGTCTGGTGAAAGAGGGCAGGTTGCTAAAAATACCGAACCTTCCGGAGTTGAACGGATTCCAGCTGAGGGATTGGCTTGAGGAAAAGTTCGGTCTGCCAACAAAGGTTGAAAACGACACAAACTGTATGACCCTTGCCGAAAAGCTTTGGGGTCACGGAAAAAATGCGGAAAACTTTATCTACCTTTCCTTAGGGACAGGAATCGGCGGCGGCCTTGTTATCCAGGGTAGTCTTTACCGGGGAAGGGGTTTTGCCGGAGAGTTCGGTCACCTGAACCTCGAGCCGTCGGGTCTTCCCTGCTCATGCGGCTCTAAAGGCTGTATTGAAGAGTATGCGTCAGCCAGGGGCATCAAAAGGCTGGCTGAAGAACTCGGTTTGGGGAAGCTGGAACCCGAAGAAATAGCCAGGATGAAAAACCAGAAGGCTAAAGAGGTTTTCAGAAGGGTTTCAAGCATGCTTGCTGTCATCATCTCCGACCTCATAAAAGCCCTTGATCCTGACCTCGTGATTCTTGGCGGCGGCATTTCAAAAGCCGGCCAACTAATCCTCAAACCCCTAAGGCAAGAGGTCAGAAAAAGGACCTTTTTCTCCCCACCCCAAATCAAGCTCGCTAAACTCGACGAATGGGCTGGCGCAATGGGCGCGGCAGGATTGTTTTTGTAAACAAAATTTATAATCTTTTTGATTAATTTTCAGATGCTGGAGCATAAGGACCAATTTCAAACTCTATTAGTGGACATCCACCTGTACACCTTCTTCCGAACAATTTACAATTTAAACATCTTTTATCTGGAACATATCTTAATTTTCTTCTTATTTTTGCTGGTAGACCGAAATTGAATATACGTAGAAATTCTTCTTTTGAAACTATTCTGTCATTTTTAATGAGATTTGAGCTATGCAAAATCGCCCAATTTGCACAAGGCAATATTTTGCCATTAACATCTATAGTAAGGTTCGTTCCATTTAATATATGGCAATGAGCAACCACTTGCTTATGGATTTCTTTTTCTATAGGATCATTTTCGTTCCACCAACATAAGGGCATTCTGCCAAAGAAATATGTTCTTACACCTTTCTTTTTTGCATATAAAAAGATCTTTTTGTACATCTTCTTTGAATCCCGATCAGAGATAACTTTTATTTTGAAAAAACTCGGGTTGGGTATTACTATTGGGACCAGTCTATAAAAGATAAACATATTCGCATACGGTGCAAATTCGTCTATAACATCTTTATAAATTTGGAAATTTGTATGAGAAATTACTGTCTGAATATTTATCTTTAAACCATGTTTCCATGCATTTTCGACGCCCTTTCTTGATTCTTCCCATGCTCCTTTGATATTAACGATCTTATCATGTTTTTCTTTATATCTCCTCCCTGTTTGTACAGAAAGATTTACAAAATCTAAGCC
>QMZZ01000029.1 GCA_003663445.1 Candidatus Aenigmatarchaeota archaeon
CTCTATAGCTATAAAATCCCAAATATTTTTTTGGTGAGACGAAAAAATTAAAGTTAATTCACGAGCGGAATCACCGATCTTAGGTGTTTCGAATCCAATTTGATTTTTACAAGGGATATCTCTATTAGAAAATTTATGAAATGAAGGAAAGATATGAATTTCTTCTTTATTATTTTCAAGATCAAAACTTATACACTGTCTGTTCTCATCATCGAAAAACCAGTATTCGTTTTCCTGTTTCCTTACTGAGATCTCAGATGATCTAAAGCATATCTTGTTTTTACCTTCTTCACAGTTTTCTGAAAATTTATATCCTGACAGGAGGAGCTCTTCGGCTGTTATGCTTTTTTCTGGCTGGACCTCGATAATATCTTCTTCTTTAGAATTCATGCCTTCTATGATAGCTTTGATTTGATCAATTTTTGTAAGAACGCCTTTCTTTCCGGCTGTAAGTTCTTGGCAATCTATTCCTTCCACATTTTCACACTTTTCTTTAGGAACGATATCGAGGATTATATTTTCACCTTGCTTATAGACCTTGATCCTGTACACTCTACCCTTGTTCAAAACATAGTCCTTTTCTGATACAACATTTTTCATCCCAAGCTTTCCATTTTCCCATAAAAGAGCAGTACCGCTTTCATCCGGAAGATCTTTTATATAAACATTTTTTCCGTACCACGGAATGTATATTTTTGAACCCTCAAAAAACCTGTAATCACCAGAACTTATAATCTCGTTTATTTTCTCGTAAATATTTTTGCTTACATAATCTTGAGATATCTTATCTATTTCCTCAGAAAATTCGCAGGAAGGTAGGTTCCATGAAAGTGTCGTGAAAATAGACGAATTACAATAAACCATTCCTGTTTTCTTATCATATGAGTATAAAGAACATTTTGCCATGCCTTTTCTAACCTCCAGATTGGCAAAGCAGGGGGATGCCAAATAGAAATTCACATGGCCCTTTATTTTTTCTTTAATGCTGGCTAAACCCCGTTTATCAAGCAAAACAGGTTTTCTTTCAGTAGAAAGATCCTCAAGATCGAGATCGCGATAAGGCCTTTTCAGAACAAGCTTTTCGGGCTGAGGGATGAACTTTTCGTTGACACTGTCCAAATAAGCAGCCACCACACCCGTCAATGTCGCTGCACCCGTGAGTTTCATTATGTCCTTAAGAGAGGTCGCCGGAACTTTTTCAGCAAGTTTTTTCTCTAATTTTTCTGAAATCTTTTTAAGAGCTGAGTCGAGTGTGAAAGCTTCTTTCAGTTTTTGAATTCTTGAGGGTTTACTTGAAACTTCTTCCATACAAAACAAATATCTTTCCAAACTAGACAAACCAGTTTCAGCTACTTTTTTATTTACTTTTTCTGCCAATTTAGTCCCCTCTTTTGCCAATCTAACCCCCCTTCCTGTTAATTTTTTACTTATTTCTTCAGTAATTTTCAAACCAGTCCATGCAACAAATTTTTCACTAGTTTTGAAAATACCTTTTACAAGGCTTGTGGCTCCTGGCAAGATGAAGAGGAAAAATACGAAAGTATCTTCTAACCAAGTTCTGTACCCGCTCCATGCAGCGTCCTCTCCTGCTGGAAACTTCTGCCAGTAAACGAGAAATTTCGGATCTCCATATCCAGCAATCCATTCTTCTGCTTTAGAAACCTTTTGTGGTAGATTGAAGTTTTTAACCGTGCATTTAACGGTTTTTTTCTCTACGGGTACACATTCAAAAAAATTCTCAGAGTTTTTATTTTCCTCTAATCCTGTATTATATAGTAAAAAGCTACCTTCGATCCATTCACAATCCTTCAGGCCACCAAAAGAGAGATCAGGGTCAGATTCTGCATCATTCCTACATTTATTCTCAATCTCGTTAAGATCGCCACCATAAATGGGATAAGTTTCGATTATTTCGTTATTTTTTTCAAGCTGACAGGTACATTTTTGCAATCTCATAAAGGCTTTATCCGAATAATCAATGATTTTTTCAAGATTATTAAGAGTGTTACCAGAAAACTCTTTTTCTGTGCAAGATGAAAGAGCTATATTCTCCCAATTCGTCTGTAAGTAATTTCTACATTTCTGAAGCACATCTCTTCTGTTTGCACCCGCGATCGAAATTTGTCTATTAGTGGTTTTATCTTCACACACACATTCCAAGGCCCAGATTTTTAAATAGGGTATGCTTTCGAAATAAAGAGCATCGGTCCATTCAATGAGTTTCTCTTTTTCTTGGATTACCTTACCTTTTAATTTAAAAGTATTGGCATATTCGTTACAGAAATTTTCCGAATCCTTTTGAGGTACATAAATCTTCCAATCTTCATATTCTCGTGTTTCTATTTCTTCGCATTCAACCGTTGCCTTTTCTTCCTGGGCAAAAGCGATCGGAAAAGCAGCCTGGGTTACCGAATATCCTGAGCAGAGCTGGGGGTTGCCCTGGGCAACGGCATTTATCGCACAGGCAAGGGCCTGGAAGGATTGTTTGGCTATCAGATAATCAGGCTCTTCTGCTTCAGAAACCCTGCACCAGAACTTCCAGGCAGGCGGATTTTCCTCACAGCCGAATATGTTAAACTGCTGAAGACCTCCACCCAGGGATGTCATTATAGCGAATATTATGCCGATGAAAAGAAGGGCAAGAAATGCGAACATGAGCTCCCAGGTAAGCTCAGGCATATTGATAATTTGTTTTTATCTGATATATTTCATTACAGCCCAGGTTATCGCGATCGCTGAAAGATAAGCGACCACGACTCCGGAAAGCAGGATAGTCCAACCGGTCAGCCCTATGGGAACGAGGTGGAAGAGGGAGCTCAACGGGGTGTAGATGATCAGGAGCTGGAGAATGATCGAAATGGCAAGGGCGAGCAGGAGCCATCGGTTCGAAAGCCAGTTCAGTTTTTCCTGATATCTTATGCTTCCGATCCTGACAAACTCGTAAAGCACAAAGCCTGTGAAAAGAACCGTTCTTGCTTCCGGGAAGCCGAGAGGCAGGGCGAAAAGGAAGGTGAAGAGAAGGATGAGTGTTTTCGCTCCACCAATAGTCCCTATCAGCCATGCAAGCTTCCTGTTTATTATCAGCTCTCCTGCCTTTCTCGGCGGTTCCTGCATTATACCAGGTCTTGCCGGATCCACACCCAGGGCAAGGGCTGGAAGACCGTCTGTTAGCAGGTTTACCCAGAGGAGCTGGACAGGGAGCAGGATAGGTTCTTTTAGGGTAAGGAAAAGGGTTGCGAAAAAAATGACCCCGACTTCTGCTAAATTGCATGTTAGCAGGTAATTGACAAACTTCCTTATGTTATCAAAAACCCTTCTTCCCTCCTTGATCGCAGCAGTTATCGAAGCAAAATTGTCGTCCAGTAGGATCATATCAGAAGCTTCCTTTGCAACATCTGTTCCCCTTATCCCCATAGCTATTCCGACATCAGCCTTTTTCAGGGAGAGGGAGTCGTTAACCCCGTCACCTGTCATCGCAACCCTCAGGCCCCTCTTTTTCAGGACCGCGAGAACACGAAGTTTATGGAAGGGATTTACCCTTGCAAGGATTTTTGTCTTTTTCAAAAGCCTGTAAAGTTCATCATCATCCATCTTCTCTATCTGGCTCCCCAGCACCACCCCTGAATTCAAACCTATCTGCCTTCCTATCGCTTTGGCTGTTTCAGGATGATCGCCTGTCAGCATGATGATGTCTATCCCGGCTGTCCTGCATTCTTTTATAGCTTGTTTGACCTCTGGCCTGGGTGGATCCCTAAGGCCGAGAAGCCCGAGAAATGTCAAGCCGTATTCCGGATTCTTTTCACCTGATTTGAAGGCAAAACCCAGGACCCTCAGGCCGTCTTTTGCATAGGATTCGGCCAGCTTTAGGATAGAATCCCTGTCAAGCTTCTGCCTTTTTCCGTTCCGCATGATCCACCTGCACCTTTCCACGACGACCTCGGGCGCACCCTTCATGAATGTGAATACTTTATCTTTTTTCACAACAACAGTCATAAGTTTCCTTTCTGGGGTGAACGGAATCTCCTCTATCCTTTTCCAACCCTTCAGGTCCGTCTTTGCAAATCTCTTCAGAGCAACCTCTGTCTGATCTCCTCTAAAGCCGCTATCAGCTACTATTGCATTGTTGCAGAGGGCAGCATCCAACAGAAGATACCGCCATTCTGGTGTCCCGGGCTTTACAGACCATTTAACGACCTCCATCTGGTTCTTCGTCAGGGTCCCTGTTTTGTCCGTGCAGATCACATCAACCGCCCCCAGTGACTCAATAACGGAAAGCCTCCTCACCAAGGAGTTTTTCTTCACCATCACCCCGGCTGCCAGGGCAAGCGAAAGGGTAACAACGGCAGGGAGACCCTCAGGGATCGCGGCAACAGCCAGGGATATCGAGACGAGCACAGCATCGAGCAGGGAAAATTTGAGACATCCGATCCCGAGAAGGATCAGAGTGAGGATGGCTATACCAATACCTATCTTCTTGGAAAATCTCGAAAGTTCGAGCTCGAAGGGTGTCCTTTCCTTTTCTATTTCCTGCATCTTTTTTGCAAGCCTTCCGAGCTCTGTCAGCATACCTGTTCTCTCTACCAGCATTTTCGCCCTTCCTGCCGTGAGCCAGGTCGACATCAGCAGATTATCTCCGGGTGATTTCCTGACTGCCACTGACTCTCCGGTGAAAACCGATTCGTCTATCTGCGGGCTTCCCTCAAGAAGCTTTCCATCAGCCGGAATGATATCTCCATCCTCAAGCAGAACGAGATCCCCGGGAACCAGAAACCTTGCATCTATTTCCTGAATCTTCCCGTCCCTTATCACCTTTGCTCTCGGAGCTGAAAGCTTTCTTAAAGCTTCAATCGCCTTTTCGGCTTTCCATTCCTGAAAAAAACCAAAAACGCCGTTCGCAACCACAATCGCGAGGATAAGGATAGCATCGAGAAAATGCCCCTGGCCAAGAAAAGCTGTTCCGGCAGAAACAAGAGCAGCCAAGATGAGGATGAGAACAAGGGGGGACGTGAACTGAAGGAGGAAGATTTTCCAGGCAGGTGTTCTCCTCACCCTCCTTATCTCGTTCAGGCCGAACCTCTTTAGCCTTTCCTCTGCTTCTCTCTGAGATAGTCCCTGCATATTAATTCTTCTTCCAAGAATTAATTATGAATTTTGAGCTGGTGTGGTTCGATTCCCTGGGTGCGAAGTCCTCCTGCTGCCTTCTCGAATCCGGGAAAACCCTGGTGATAGATCCGGGCATAGCGGTAATGCAGCCATCGTTCCCGGCCTCTCTCGCGAAGAAGCTTTACTGGCTGGCTCAGGGAAAAAGAGCTGTTCTGGCTGCATTGAAAAGGGCGGATGCGGTCATCATTAGCCATTATCACTACGATCATTTCATCCCTGATCCAGGGCTTTACAGGGGGAAGCTCCTGATAGCAAAGGATCCGAATAAGTGGATAAACGACTCGCAAAGGAAAAGGGCGGAAGAGTTTTATTCAGGATTTCCCGGTTTTAGGCTCGGTCGGGCTGAAAGGGTGGAATGTGAAGATCCTCTCAAAAAGCTAAAGCTGGCGAGAAAGAAAAGGTTCGGAAGGTATCAACCGAGAAGGCAGGACCTGCTTAAAAAGGGACTGAAATGGTTTCAGGAAAGGTGCAGGAGGTGGAATAGATATCAGAAGATAGAGGTTCCGGGTGTTGTCTGGGGTGACGGGAAGAGCTTCAGGATAGGGAGGATGAAGGTCAGGCTGACCCAACCGCTCTTTCACGGAATAGAATTCGCAAGGGTCGGGTGGGTATTCTCTGTTGTTGTCGAATCCCGCGGCTTTAAGTTCTTGCATTCATCAGATCTTGATGGCCCGATAATAGAGGATTATGCTGAGTGGATAATCGAGGAGAATCCGAA
>QMZZ01000030.1 GCA_003663445.1 Candidatus Aenigmatarchaeota archaeon
ATAAAGCGAAATCTGCTTTGAATATTCATTAAGCATCCTCCTGTAACCGGCTGTAAGGCTTTCTGTTTTTGTCCTTAGGTAAGCCTCCAAATCCCCTCCTGCTGTTATCACAGATGCCATCCCGATCAGGAGTTCTGAAAAAAGCGGGGACGGGGACCTAAGGGCTGCGCGCTGAAGGGCTGTTGCAAGGTCCATTCCCAAAGCCGTGACATTCGTATAGATCCTTTGCGCCTCCCTTCCTATTATCCCCTTCCTCTGCCTCAGTAGCTTGAAAATCTCTATCGGGTTCGCGCCAGAGGATGCTATCGTCGTCATGTAGAATGCTGCAAAGGGGAGCGTTTTTTCTATCTCTCTTCTCAAACCACCGATCCTCATCCCAGGGTACCAATAGCCAAAGAGGAAAACGAAACCTGAAGAGGCAAGGGCTAGTGCAATCGAAAGTGTATAGGAATAGGTGGCATATGCTGTCAGGAAGGGGACGAAAACAGAGGAAAATATCAGGACAAGGGAAAAGGTCAGGACAGAATAAAGGAGGATCTCTGAAAGATATTCCTGGAGGCTCTGCCTCATCCTTGCCCTCTTGAGGTCGAGCTTTAGGGACTCGAAATAGCCTAAATATGGCTCTACCAGCCTACCGAAGATCTGGACAGCGAATTTCTCGAGCATCTCAAAGCCCTACAAGTTCTAAAACCCTTTCCGGTGTTGTATAGTATGCATGAATTATCCTGGTCGCATCCTTATAATCATAAATCCCGTTCTCGTACATCCACTCAAGGATAGCTCTTCTTTTCACCAGCTCTGCTTTTATCACCTCTTCAGACACACCTGTCTTTTTGGCTATTTTTTTCAGCACAACCGATTTACCAACTATCTCATGCTCATCCTTTGCCGGGTTCCAGGCAAACACCTTATTGCTAACAGGTCTGTCATTTTGAATCCCTGTAATTTCTAGGATCGAATCCGCCCTCCTTACATATCTTCCCTTGAGCCTGGCAAGGGTGAGGAAAACCACTATATCTATGTTCTCGAGCAGGGAGGGCGGAAGGGAGATGGGTGGTGTCACCAACCTGTCTATCAGCTGCGGGATGCTGGCTGCATGGATGGTTGCGAGGGACGGGTGACCGGTTGCCATCTGCTGGAAGAGAACATATGCCTCCTTCCCCCTCACCTCACCGACGATTATATAATCAGGTCTTTGCCTCAGGCTCGATTTCAGAAGGTCGAAAAGCGTCACCTCGCCTATCCTTCCCTTGACAGAAAGCGGTGTTCTCGAAACATGCGGGATCCAGTGTGGATGATAAAGCCTCAGTTCAGCCGTGTCCTCTATGCTCACGACCTTAAGGGTTGGCCTGATGAAAAGCGAGAGGACGTTCAAAAGCGATGTCTTTCCTGTGGCTGTTCCGCCTGATATCAGGATTGACTGACCGTACTCAACTGCAAGCCATAAATAGGCAAGCTCGATGGCAGAAAGTGTGTTGTAATAGATCATATGTGCTGGTGTAAGGGGTTTTTCCGTGAACTTTCTTATCGTGAAATTCGAACCCTTTCTTGCGATATCAGAGCCGAGGGTTGCCTGGACCCTGCTTCCGTCAGGCAAGGCCCCGTCCAGAAGCGGTTCAGCTATCGATATCGTTTTATTGCATTTTTGAGCAAGTCTTATAACGAAACGGTTGAGTTCGTCTGGATCGTTAAAAACGACATTCGTCCTTATCGATCCCAATCTGGGGTCCCTGTGATAAACATAGATCGGTATCCCAACACCGTCACAGCTCAGGTCCTCTATATTCGGATCTGCCATCAGGGGCTCGATCTTCCCAAGGCCCATCAGGTCCCTTTCTATATAGTACATGATCACAGCGAACTTTTCAGGATCGAGATCCACCCCCATCTCTTTCAGGGAAAGAGCGACGGCATCCCTAAGCAAATCCCTTGCCTTCACAACACCCAGCTTGCTGAGATCTACATCCAGCTTTTCCTCGAGCTCAGCCTTTACTTTTTCGATAAGCTCCTTATCAGCCAGGGTTATGGCTGGCTCCACAACCTCATAAACGGGCTGAAGGGTTTTCGGGTCCCATCTTATATGGGCGTATGCAAAAACCCTTTCTCCTTTTTTCGGTTCCTTGGGTATCAGGGGATACTTAAGCTCTATCCCCTTCAGGTTTTCCCTTTCCTCTTTAATCGCTATCCCTGATATCGGTCTCAGTTTTGGCTCTATCTCAAGCCCTTCGGGTTTCTTTTCAGGCTTTGGCTTTTCCCTTTCCTCAGGCTTTACGAGCTTTAAGGCGATTTCAGGATAAGCTAAAACCCTCGGCTTCTCCGGCTTCTCTACCCTTTCTGGCCTATGTAAAGCCAAATAGCCAACCCTAAGCCTTTCGAGAAGCACATGGATGTTGTAGGTCATTCAATAAATAATTGGTTTCCATTCTTTTTTAATTCAACCACACCCTCATTGCTCAGGGTTCTGCCGAAAAGCTTTAGAGGGATGTCTAGGGTGAGCAACAGGTCGAACCTGCCGGATTTCATATTCACCTTTTTCCCTGAAAGGTTCATGAGATAAGTTGACTCGCCTGCCCTTGTCGGTATCGTAAAGCTTGCTGTTGTGTTTCCAGGGATAGTCGAAAGCCAATAGGCATTCTGGATCAAGAACTCCCTCACCAACTGGAGCTGCTTAAGCTCTGACTCTTCACTCCAGAAGTCGCGATAAAGAAAGAGCATGGAAGCTATGAGGAGGAAAACGGCAACAGCTATACCGAAAACAGCAACTGCCTCGAGCACCGGGGCCTGTCCTTTCATTCTATCTCTACTTTCAGATAGGTTATATATTCCCCGCCTTCCTGGGTCACATTCCAGAATTCTACCTTCAGGGTCTTTCCACTCTTTTCCTCACCCAGAAGGGCGATACTATAGTTTCGGTCTTGGGCTGAAAGCTTTCTGAAGCAAAGCTTCAGGGTCATCCCTTCCGGCTCGTAAAGGAAAACCCAGGGATCATCCTCCCCATACCTTCCCGGTGTCACCTCATCCTGAATTTCTGGAAAATACGCCTTTGCCTCTATTTCATTAATCTGGGCCTGAGACGGGATGATGAGAAAAATGCAGTTATCAGTACTGCAATTTGAAAGCCTTAAAGAGCCTGTGGAGAAAAACCAATCACGCTTCCCTCCTTCATTCGCTATCTCGACCATCCCCTTTGCCGCTTCCTGCACCCATGCCTTCGCCTGCTGGAACTTCCCAACAGCCTCGTTTTTCTGAATAACCGGCATAACCCCCTGATAGGCAAAACCCAGAAGACCTATAAAAATCCCTACCAGGATTATCATCCCAAGAATGTTTGCTTGCAGCCTCATCGAGAATCAGCAGGTCACTGATTGAGTGTAGGATGCTGATGCTGTTGCAAGCGTGACGGTATAGGTTTTCCCTGCTTCAAGAAGATTTTTTGAAACATTAATCTCAAAAACACCTGCTTGACCAGGTTGAATAGAATCATTTATGAGACCTTTACCAGTAATAGTTAATGCTTGCCCACCAGATGCGACAGTCACTTGGACAAAATCTTCACTGGTTAAGGTAGCTGTCCCCACATTGGAAACTGTCACCTCAATCCTTCCATCCTCATATAAACAAATCGGGCTGCCAACTATCTGGAAGTTCGATGAAACCATCGTTGACATATAGCCTGAAAAGAATAGCCAGGCAGTTCCTGCGAGAGCAAGGGTTATCATCAGCAGGAGAATGCTCGCAATTACTGGTGCTATACCTCTCATACTTTATTTTTTGCTTCCCTCCTTTTTAAGTTTTCTGTTGCTGTTGAGGCTGGTAATAGTAGCTGTAAAGCCTCTTTATCCTTTTATCGAGTGTGTCCAAAGCCGTCAACATTGCTTGCTGGGCTTCGAGTGATTTTTTGTTTTGATCGAGAAGTTCCTCAAGCTTTTTGATAACCGGTTCCATTGCCTTTGTCCCAAGACCTGCAACCATCTCCTCTTGAGCAGATTTTTTCAGGATCTCCATAAACTCCTTGAAAATCCCTGTCAGCTCGTCTATCTTTTTCGGTATAGCAGACAGCTCTGCAACAAGCTCAGAGTTCGCCTTTATAACATCGTCTATCACCCTCTGGTTCGATTTTATAAGCTCGATGATCTGCTCGATCAACCTTTGGATCTCAGCAGAAGCCGAAGCCTCCTCGAGTTTTCTTATCCTATGTTCAAGCCTCCTGATGGGTGAAGCAGGTATAATCTCGTACTCTTCCTCTTCCACCATAAATTAAATTAATCCGGGCCAGAATATAAATGTTTAAAATCAGTACTCTTCCCCGAGTCCTGGGGTTTTTGGAGGTTCGGATTTCTCCTTAGGTGCAGAAGCGATCATATCATCTATTCTCAGGATCATTTCAGCAGCCTCTGCAGCAGATTTTATCGCCTGAAGCTTTATCTTTAATGGCTCTATCACACCGTATTCAAGCATGTCCATAACCTTTCCCTCAAAGACATCCAGCCCTGCTGTTATCTTGCCTTTTTCATGCGCAGCCCTCAAGGCAGCTAGGTTGTCAATCGGGTCCAAACCGGCATTCTCAGCCAGAGATCTCGGGATGATTTCAAGCGCGTTAGCAAAAGCGTTTATCGCGAGCTGCTCCCTTCCCTGGAAGGACTCGGCATACTTCCTCAACTCCTTAGCCAGCTCTATCTCAGCCGCACCACCGCCTGCAACTATCTTTCCAAGCTCAAGGGCAGAAGCAATACCCTTTATCGCATCCTCCATTGCCCTTTCTGCCTCTGCAACGATATGTTCCGTCCCTCCCCTTATAAGGATCGTGACAGCTTTCGGATCCTTGCACTTTTCGACGAATATCATCGCCTCTCCGGCAACCTTCCTTTCCTCAACCAAACCTGCCTCTCCGAGGTCTGATGGGGTCAGGTCGTTCAGGTTTGTTATGACATTTCCCTTGGTTGCCTTTGCAAGCTTTTCCATATCTGATTTCTTCACCCTTCTTGCAGCCAGGATCTGCTTTTTGGCAAGATAGTGCTGAACGGTATCATCAATACCTTTCTGGCAGAGAACGACGTTTGCTCCTGTTTTTGCTATTTTCTCTACCATTTCCTTGAGCATCCTTTCCTGCTGATCGAGGAATGCCTGCATCTTTTCAGGTGAATCTATGTTGATCTTTGCATCTCCCTCAAGCTCCTTTATCTCCAAAGCACAGTCGAGCAGGGCTATCTTTGCATCCTTTACAGATTTTGGCATTCCTGCATGCACACCCTCCTTATCTATCAGTATCCCGTCTATAAGCTGGGTGTCGCTCATCGAACCTCCCTCTTTCTTCTCGATTTTTATATTATCCGTATCAACGATCGTTTTTCCGTTCTTTTCCTCAGCGACCTTCTTGATCGCCTGAACCGCAAGCTGTGCGAGCTCCTTTGAAGCCTTTTCAGCTGACTTCCCTGTCATCGCTGTTTCGGCTATCTGAATAAGCCTTTCCTCATCCTTAAGCGTTATGGGTGTGGCAATCGAATTCAGGATCTCTAATGCCCTGTTCTTTGCAAGCCTGAATCCTTTAAGGATGACGGTTGGATGGATTTCCTGATCCAGAAGTCCCTCTGCCTCCTTCAGGAGCTCACCTGACAGAACAGCTGCTGTTGTGGTTCCATCACCCACGATCTTGTCCTGCGTCTTTGCGACCTCAACTATCATCTTTGCAGCCGGGTTCTCGATCTGCATTTCATCCAGAATAGTGGCGCCGTCATTAGTGATTACTATATCTCCGAGAGAATCGACAAGCATCTTGTCCATCCCCTTCGGTCCCAGGGTTGTCCTAACGGTATCGGCTATCGCCTTTGCAGCTGCAATATTATTCCTCAGGGCATCCTTCCCTCTTGTTCTGATA
>QMZZ01000031.1 GCA_003663445.1 Candidatus Aenigmatarchaeota archaeon
GCACCGCGGTGAAGGATCACGATCTCAGCTCTATCAAGCTGGTTGGTCCACTTCAGTTTGTTCAGGATGTCAAAGGCCCTCATTAAAAGAAGTTTAACGCCCGATTACTTATTTCTCACCCCGAAGGGCAAGAAATAAGTAATCGAAGCTTCGTCCTGTTTATTAATTTTATTTTTGGGTATTTAAAGCTTTCCTCAGCCGTTTTTTCCTATTTCAAGGTAGCAAATGGACCGGGCGGGACTCGAACCCGCAGCCTCCGCCATGCCAAGGCGGCGATCTTCCATTGATCTACCGGCCCTTCTCGAACCTTTGGTTGATCTTTACGAGCAGGTATCCGGCAAATGTTAGGATTATAGTGACGAGAAGAGCTGAAAAGTAGATCCATAAAAGGCTTTCTTCCTGGGGCTTTAGGTACTCTATCGATTTCATTACAGCATCCCTCCAGAGGAGGGCTATCACGAAACCGAAAGCTGTGAGTATGGATGTCAGGATAACTCCCCTTATATTCAGCTTCTCTATCTCCTGTTCGATAGCCATATGGGCCGGCCAGGACTCGAACCTGGAACCTCTGCCTCGTAAGGGCAGCGTCCTACCATTAGACCACCGGCCCTATGCGACCGCCGGGATTTCCGCAGGGCTTCGAACCCGGATTGCCGGCTTGGGAAGCCGGAGTCCTACCGTTGAACGACGGTCGCACGCCGGGAGTGGGATTTTCGCTTCGGTCCGGATGGGTTGATAAGGGCTTTCCAGCCCTTATCTTTCGAACCCACAAGGGCGTAAGCCCACAGGGTTAGCAACCCTGCGCCTTACCGTTCGGCCATCCCGGCATATAAAGGTTTTTAAATATATGCTTTAATTATTTTTTATGGCCATCAAAGTAGCATCTGTAAGCGAGATATGGGATAAGGACGTTTTCACGGATAAAGGCCTTTACTGTGGCAAGGTTGAGGACATCGAATGCGACCTGAAGCGTTTCAAGGTCAGGGCTCTGATCGTGAGGGCTGTGAAGGGCTCTTATATGGCAGAACTTCTCGGAAGGAAAAAGGGAATCATCATCCCATATTCGATGGTAAACTCGATCGGCGACGTCATCATCATCAAGCACATCTCTGTTCCGCAGGAGCCTAAAGAGGAAGAAAAAGAGATTTAAAGAACCCTTGCTCCTTTTTTTCTTATCCAAACAACATCCTCAAACCTGCATCCTGTCCTTTGGTAGATTCCAGGTTCTACCGTAAGCACCATCCCCTCAAGGATGGTATCACCTAAAGGCTCATGAACATCTATACCTATCCCGTGACCCCATGAATGCCACGGTTTTCTTCCCAAGAGCCTTTCATATTCCCTGTCTATCTCTTTTATCTGCCTTCCCGGTTCGAGCATGTCTATAATCCTTCCCTGGATATCGAGAACCCTTTCTCTCAGCTCCCTGTCACCACCTAGGGTCCTTGTGATATCAGAACAGTAAAAATCGATCCTTGCTCCCAGATCTAAAATCACGACATCACCTTTCCTTATCTTTCTTTTTTCAGGTCTGTGATGGATTATCCTCGAATTCGGACCCGACGCCACTATTGGCTGGAATGCGGGTAGGGCCCTTTTTTCAGCAAGCTTTTGCCTTATCTGCCATTCCACGTCTATCTCCCTTCCCTTGATTTCTATCTCCTCCAGGATCTCCTTTGTGACCCTGACAGCTCTTTTGATCTTCTCGACCTCTTCAGGTTCCTTCACCATCCTGAGCTTTTTGATGAGTTGGGATGCTGGCCATGGTTTTATCTCGAGCTTCTTCAACCACTCAACCGCAAGGTTTTTCTCATCTATCCCGACCTCCTCCCCAGAAACCCATTCTTTAAGCTTTTCCAGCCCGTGCTTTTCTATTTTGCTCCTGCATTCTTCGCAAAGAAAAAGAACAGGCTTTCTATCTATAAGCAGGAATGCCTGAAACTGCGGATAGAATCCGGTAAAGTAAAAGATATCTGAGGGATCGGATATCAAGAGCTTCAGGTTTTTCAGTCTCGAGATCCTCATTTTAATAATGGAACTTTCGAGATTAAAATCGATCCAGGAAAGGTTCGTGAAGAAGCTTGTGCTCGAAGACAGGATCGGAAAGCTTGAGCTGGTTGCCGGTTTTGATCAGGCTTTCAGGGGAAAGCAGATAATATCAGCCGGGGTATTATGCAGATGGCCTGATTTCGAGCCGGTTGAAATGGTGACGGCAACCATGAAGGAAAAAATGCCATATATTCCGGGTTATCTCTCTTTCAGGGAGGGTCCTGCAATCTTGAAAGCTTACAAAAAGCTCAAGCTCGAGCCAGATCTCATCCTGATAGACGGAAACGGAATCCTCCATCCAAGAAAGCTCGGCCTTGCTTCCTGGGTCGGGATAAAGCTGGAAAAACCGACGATAGGGGTTGCAAAATCGCTCCTCTGCGGAAAGGTAAGGGGGGAATGGATTTTTGTGAACGGTGAAAAAAGAGGATATTATTTAAAATCAAAACGCCTTTATATTTCTCCGGGGAACCTAATAAGCTTGGAAACGGCTGTAAAGCTCATAAAGCTCTCTATCAAGAACAGGCTCCCTGAGCCCTTGAGGCTTGCAGATAGGTATGCTAAGGATAAAGCTCGAGTCAGTTAAGGAAAAGGATATCCTAAAATGGATATCTGAGGGAAAGATATTCCTTTATCCAACCGATACCGTTTACGGCCTTGGATGCGATGCAGAAAACCGGGAAGCTGTTGAAAGGCTGAGAGGGCTTAAAGGAGCCAGACACCCGCTTTCTGTGATAGCCCCGTCGAAAAGATGGATAATCAAAAACCTTTTTCCTCATCCTTACCTGAATCTCCTCCCAGGCCCCTACACCCTGATTCTGCTCAAGAGAAACCCGAAATTTCTGAGATGGGCTTCTGCAGGAAGAGGGCTTGCTGTAAGGATACCCAAGCATCCTCTGACCCGAATCATCCAGAAATCCGGAAAACCCTTCATAACAACCTCTGCCAATCTGTCAGGTCAGCCCGTCATCCGAAAACCCGAGGAGCTCAAGCTGAAGGTGGATATAGTGATAGATGCCGGAGAGCTTTCAGGAAAACCTTCCCAGATAATAGATTTAACTCAAAAAACACCAAAAATAATCAGGAGATAAAAATGATCGATGATCAGATAGAGAGATTTTTGGAAAGCCTGACCAAAGCGACTGCTTCCATTCAGACCCCCAAGTTCTGGCCAGCCAACCCCCCTCAAATGGATAGCTATTGGTGTGATATCTTCGCTAAAAATTTGATAAACACGAAACTGATCCCAGCCAAGCTTCCGAATATCGATGTGCTAAGGAATTGTTTGGGAAACTATCTTATTATCGGACTTAAGGTTTTATGTTCAGAAAAAATGCTCACAAAGGAACAATCTTTGCTGTTTCTATCGAGATTTTTCGATGCCATGAAGAAGAAAACGAATGATGACATTTTCTGCTCAAATTTAACGAACAGGATCTGGAGCAAAGAAGAAGTTAGGAAAGCTTTAAGAAAAATTCGGTTTGAGGAGATAGATGCAAAGGAAGTAGGATACCTTCATTCTATTTTGTTCGCATATTGCTCATCCGTTTGTTTTGATCCATATATAGCGCACGGATATTACTTACATGGGCCTTATGATGTTCGAGAATTTTTTGGAGAAAGCTGTTTGCTGGTTGTTCGGGAATTCTATGATTTTAAGGAAGAAGTCTGGAGCCAGAAAAGGATGAAGAGGGTTATCACCTTTTCGGTCTATAAAAACAATTCTTTCAAGATAGATTTTTGGAATCACTTGACTGCAACCCAACCACTCCCATCAACACTAATTTCATTTTCTACCTCGAATTGGGACGCTTTTCAAAGAATAGAGGAATACGAACAACTGACGAAAGAGCAGGTAGAGATTGTAAAGAGAATGAGGCAAGAAGAGATAATAATGAAAAGCGCTGAGATAAATTTTTCTTCCTTTTCAAAACTTTTTGGAAAAAAGAAAGTAGCGGAAATGTTGAGGATGGTTGAAGGGAGTGTTAGTAAGAACAAGCTTAAGTATTGGGAAAGATTCAAAACAGTCGATCAGGATGCTAAAAAGCTCAGAATAATTTTTGATCCGAGAAAGATTTCGTTCAAATAAACGCCGGGGGCAGGACTTTCGACTCGGATGAAAGGGCTGGAAAGCCCCTATCTTTCGAACCTGCGCGTCCCAGAGGGACACCCGCTCTCGAGGCGGGCCCTTTAACCGCTCAGGCACCCCGGCATATAATATTTGAAATTAAAAATTATAATGAAATGCAGGTGTGGAAGAGATGCTATAATTTTCAGGCCCTATGAGGGTGTTGCCCTCTGTTCACGCCATTTTCTGAAATCTTTTGAAAAGAGGGTTTTCAAGACCATAAGAAAACACGGTATGCTCAAAAGCGGTGACAGGGTTGCCGTTGCCATCTCAGGAGGGGCAGATTCACAGGTTTTGCTCGAGCTTCTTAACAAAATAATATCACCCAGGCACGATATGGAGATCTTCGCCTTGGCGGTCGATGAGGGGATAGAAGGATACAGATCAAAAACCCTGAAATACGCAAAAGCACTCACAGAAGAAAAGGGCATAGAACTTCACCTCTTCAGCTTTAAGGAGCTTTTGGGAAAGACGCTTGATGAAAAGGTCAGGGAGGTCGGAAGGGATCAGGCATGCCTTTACTGCAGTATAGGAAGGAGATGGATCCTGAACAGGGCTGCAAGGGAATTGGGAGCAACCAAGCTCGCAACTGGCCATAACCTGAATGATGAGGCAGAAACGATCCTGATGAATTGGATAAGGGGGGATCTCTTTAGAGCTGCTCGATATGGAGCCATAACCGATTGGGCAATCACACAAACTAAAAGCCAGCTTTTCATACCGAGGATAAAACCCCTTAGAGAATCCCCTGAATCAGAATGCACTCTTTATGCAAGACTGAAGGGTTTCAGGTTCAGCAGGAGGATATGCCCGTATAAGGGCGGGATAAGAAGGGAGATATGGCGATTCCTGAAAAGGTTCGAATCCAGGCATCCTGGCATAAGCTTTTCTATCCTTCACACCTTCGATAAATTGCTCCCGCTGATAAGGCAGTATGCAGAAGAAAGAGAAGGCCCTCTTGTCACCTGCAGGAAATGCGGGGAGCTTTCATCAGAACCTGTCTGCCGACGCTGCCAATTATGGCCTTAGCATCACCCTTCCGGCAATCTTCCAGTACTCTATCTCCTCTCCTGCCTTCACCTTTTCCCTCAGCTCTTCAGGGACCTCGACCTCAAAAACAGAATAATCGGTCAGGTCCATCAGCTGAGCCGTTGAGCCCGAAACAGAAATGACCTGAGCCTTCTTTTTCTCTATCACAGGGACCATGACATCCGCTGATGATGGCTTGAGGATGTAGTGCCTTCGGTTGTCGAAAAGCCCCATGCACTCTATCCTTGCCTTGGTCGATCCGTGCTTCCCAGGCTTTGAGAGAGTTATCGACACGACCCGGCAGGGCTCACCGTCAGCCATCACAAAATGACCGGGTTTAAGGCTTTTGATCGGGACAGGTTTTTCTGCCATAATCTTATTTACCTTTCCTGTTTAAAAATGGAGCTAGAAGAATAGGTAAAAGGACGGTGGCATCACCCTCTACTGTCAGATGTCTCGCTTTCGGTGATATCTTCCCCCACGAAACAGCCTCCCTTGTTCTTGCCCCTGAAAGGCTCCCATCCCATTCAACGGCTGTCGTTATATAAACAGCCGCGTCCAGACCGCCCGAAAACTGAGACCACCATATCACATGATGCTTCGATATCCCACCCCCGAGAATGAGAGCACCCTTTTTCTCCCTTCCGAGCATCCTCGA